>NZ_CP154625.1:3397902-3706802 GCF_051148895.1 Terrisporobacter vanillatitrophus | reverse complement strand
GCTATACTAAATAAGATAAATATTGCATCAAAAGAATTGAGAGACAATGTTCTTCACTTAAAGGTTAAATCAAAATCAGGTGAATATAATTTTAAATTTAAAAAAACATAAGAATTAACTATTTTTTTCTAAATAGCTAATAAATTCTTGTTCAGTAGTTTCAGTTAAAAAACATAATTCTTTGACAATATTGTTTTTGAGATTTATGAATTCATCAAGTTTAGTATTCTCCCCAGTAAACTCAAGAGCTTTGATCAATAATAATAAATCCCTTTTTGATAAATCATTTATAGATACTTGATCAATAGATTCCATAATAAATACATCCTTTCTAAATTGTTGATTTTAGTATATTTTTGTAAAATTTACCTTACTATATTATTTTAACTTAAAAACCATATAAAAACATAGTATAAATTTAAAAAGGAGTGAAATATTTGAAAATATTATTAACTACGCTAAATTCTAAGTTTATTCATACGAATTTGGCAATAAGATATTTAAAAGAAAGCGTAAAAGATTTAGTTGATGTAGATATTAGAGAATACACAATTAATAATCAACTAGACTATATTTTAAAAGATATATACAAGAATAATTATGATGTAGTATTCTTTTCAACATATATATGGAATATTTATGACATAGTAAAATTATGTGATAACTTGAAGAAAGTTAAACCAGAGATTAAAATAGGTCTAGGTGGACCAGAAGTCACTTATGATAGCGAAAATGCTATGGAAGAATATAAGTTTTTAGATTATATATTACTTGGTGAAGGTGAACTAGTATTTAGAGATTTAGCTCAACATTTTTTAGGAAAGAAAAATATAGAAGATATAAAAGGTATTGTATATAGAAAAGATGGCAACATTGTAGCAAATGAAGAAATGAAATTGCTACAAAATTTAGATGAAATACCAAGTCCTTATGATAACTTAGATATAAAAGAATATGAAAATAGAATAGTTTATTATGAGACATCTAGAGGATGCCCATTTAACTGTCAGTACTGTTTATCATCAGCTATAAAAGGGCTTAGATATTTTAGTATTGATAGAGTAAAAAGAGATTTAAAAAATCTTATAGATGCAAAAGTATCTCAGATTAAATTTATAGATAGAACTTTCAATGCAAATAAAAAATTTGCTAAGGAAATAATGAATTTTCTGATGGAAAATGACAATGGTTATACAACCTATCATTTTGAGGTTACAGCTCATTTACTAGATGATGATATGCTTAACTTCCTAAAAGATTGTAAGGAAGGATTATTCCAATTTGAAATAGGAGTACAAAGCACTAATCAAAAAACTTTAGATGCAGTAGGGAGAATGGATGATTTTGAAAAATTATCTCACGTTGTAAAGACTATAAAATCATTTAGAAATATACATCAACATTTAGATTTAATAGCAGGTCTTCCTTATGAAGGGTATGAAAGATTTGAAGAGTCTTTCAATGATGTGTTTAATTTAGGAATAGAACAATTACAACTTGGTTTTTTAAAGATGATTAAAGGAACAGGTATGAGATATAATGCAGAAAAATATGGATATAGATTTAAAGATTACGCTCCATACGAAATTTTATATAATGATTTTATAAGCTATGACGAAATATTAAAAATAAAAGATATAGAAGAAATATTAGAAACTTATTATAACTCTAATAACTTCCCACTTTCTTTAGAATATATAATTCAAAATTACTACAGTGAAAGTCCATTTAAATTCTTTGAAGAATTTTCAACATATTTTGAAGAAATGGGATACTTTCATATGGCTCAAGGAAAAAATCAGTTATATAAAATATTGTTAGATTTCTATAATGAGAAAATAAATAATGATAATGACCTATTTAGTGAGATATTAAAATATGATTATTTATCATTAGGTAAAATATCAACAGTTCCAACTATTTTCAACAAAATAGAAGTAAATAATTTTAAAAGTAAGTGTCATGATTTCCTACATAATGTGGACAATCTTAAACAATACTTACCTGAGTTTGCTGATACACCAACAAAATATATCTTAAAATATATTCATTTTGAATCATTTAAATATGATATTTTAAGATTAAAAGAAAATATTGGTGCAAAATTAGAAAAGAAAGAAACTGTAATATTATTTGACTATAATACTAACAAAGTATTTGATAAGTCAAAAACTTATACTGTAAAGGTAGGAGAAGAAGATGAAGTTTAAAATAGATAAATATTTACTTAGAAAAACTGAAGAACTTGCATTTATAACTGTAAAAAAAGATGGAGATTTTCATTTAGATGGATATGAAATACCAAAAGAAGGCTTAAATGTACCTATAAAAAATGAGGTTCTTGTTAAAGGAATAAAGGAAAAGACAGCACAAGAAGGATTAAACTCAATGTCTATAGCAGATGCAATGATATATATAATAGGTATTGATCCAGAGTTTAAATATAACATTGAATATAAAAAATTCTTGAGTGCTCTTGAGAAAAAAGTAAACTTTGATGTAAGATCTTATGCTGGATATATGTCTAGAAAATACTTTGAGCTTGGAGAATATACAGATGCATTAATTTATATCAAAGGGTTAATTACATTATATCCTAATGATATTGAAGGACTTTATAATTATGCCATTGTATGTCAAGAAGTTGCAACAACTTATCAAAAAGACGGTGATGCAAATGCAATGAATGCATTTTTATTAGAAGCGGGAGAAAAACTTGAAGAAATAATTAATATGGATGAAGATTTTGCTTTAGCATATTATCATTTAGGATATCATTATTACAATCAAAGCCAATATATTAAAGCTAAAGCAATATGGGAAGAAGGAATGAAGCTAGGCTTAGATGAAGATACAATATCAGAAATACAAGAAAATCTAGGTAAAATGGATTATAAAGTTAAATATGAAGAAGGGTATTCTTTAGTATTCCAAGGAAAATTTGAAGAAGGTCTTGAAAAACTATTACCATTGGAAGAAGAATACAACGACTGGTGGAACTTATTATTTATTATTGGTATAGCTTATAAAAATATGGAAGAAATAGATAAAGCTATGCTTTATTTTGAAAAAATACTAATGATAAGACCTAAACAAGTAGATACTTTAGTGGAACTTGCTTTGTGTGAAGCTTCATCATTTAATATGGATAGAGCTGTTGAACTATTAGAACAAGCAGCAAAAATAAAAGAAGATCCTGAAATTCTTTGCAATCTAGGAATGGCATATTTAAATACAGGAGATATTGATGATGCCATTTACTATATAGAAAGAGCTTATGAATTGAATCCAGAAGACGAAATAACAATTTCATGCATGAGAGAGCTGAATAATTATAGAGTTAACTAATTAAAAAGTTATATTTAAAAAACTTTATATCTTTTACAAAAAAAGCCGTAGTTAGAGATAAATTATCTCTTGCTATGGCTTTTTGCAAAAAAAGAATATTTATGAAAGAAAAAAATCATGATTCTATAAAGGAAATTAAAAAAAGAATGATTATAAATGCTATTTTTAAAATGTAAATCGGTATACAATTCAAGCAAATTAATATATAATCTAATTAAAGTGACTAAATGAAAAAAATGGAAATAAATTATGACAAATTTAATCTTACTATATTCTAATCTAAATTTCCATCGACAAA
Organism: Terrisporobacter vanillatitrophus; assembly: GCF_051148895.1. GTDB lineage: Bacteria > Bacillota > Clostridia > Peptostreptococcales > Peptostreptococcaceae > Terrisporobacter > Terrisporobacter vanillatitrophus. The sequence continues at coordinate 3,703,156 of NZ_CP154625.1, read as the reverse complement.
ATAATTCCAAATAATTAATCTACAGAGAACGATCTTTTTAAAATTGTATAAGAGCGGTAGACAGTTGTGCGTTTAATGTTATTTGAATATAACAAATTATGTCTATGCTTGTGAAAAAATTAATTTTTTTAAATTAGTAGGACAATCTCCTAATAATTTTGTTTATCATATATTTTTTTAAATATATTGAAATATATACTTAAGGCATCTTTTTGTTGTTTCAAAATAGGGTTAAAAAATTACACAAAGAGGGGAAAAAGAATATGGAAAAAAAAGATATTAATGTTCTTGAGCAAATGCAAAACATGACAGTTGACTTAAATAGTAAGGTATTAATAGAAAAGGCTGAAAAAGATGGCGTTGAAACTATGTATAAAAGAAAATTAGGATACAAAGTTCAATGTGGTTTCGGTCTTCAAGGTGTATGTTGTAGAAACTGTGGTATGGGACCATGTAGAATAAGTGCTAAAACTCCAAGAGGACTTTGTGGTGCTGATGAGCATACTATAGTTGGTAGAAACTTTGCAAGAATGTGTGCTGCTGGTGCTGCTGCCCATTCAGACCATGCTAGAGATATAACTCATACATTAGCATTAACTAATCCTGGTGGAGATTATCAAATAAAAGAACCACAAAAACTAAAGGACTTTGCTCAATTCTTAGGAATTGAATCTGAAGGTAAAGATATATATGACTTAGCTCATGAAGTAGCTGAAGAATGTTTAATGGAATTTGGTAGACCTTTCGGAACTTCAAAAATGTTAAAAAGAGCTACACAAGCTAGACAAGATCTATGGAAAAAGTTAGGTATAGAAGTAAGAGCTATAGATAGAGAAGTAGCTACAGTAATGCATGCTACTCATATAGGATGTTGTTCTGATATAGAATCGCTAATTCTTACTGGTATGAGATGCTCTTTAGGTGACTGGGTTGGATCTTCAATTGGTACAATATTATCAGATATTATGTTTGGTACTCCAAAACCAGTACATACTGAAGCAAACTTAAATGTATTAGCAGGAAATAATGTAAATATAATTCTTCATGGACACGAACCAACATTATCAGAAATGATAGTTGCTGCTTCTGAATTACCAGAAATGCAAGAATTAGCTAAAGAAGTTGGAGCAGATGGAATAACTTTATCTGGTATATGCTGTACAGGTAATGAATTAACTATGAGACATGGTGTTAAAATAGCTGGTGACTTCCATCAACAAGAACTAGCTATAATAACTGGAGCTGTTGAAGCCATGGTAGTTGACGTTCAATGTATATTCCCAGCATTACCTGAATTATCTAGTCATTATCATACTAAATTTATAACTACATCTCCAAAGGCTAGAATAACTGGAGCTACTCACATGGAATTCCATGAAGAGACAGCAATGGAAGATGCTAAAACTATAGTTAGAGAAGCTATAATGAACTTTAAAAATAGAGATGCTTCTAAAGTTTTAGTTCCAGATTTAAAATCAGAAGGTATGGTTGGATATGCTGAAGAAGCTATAGTTGGACAATTAAATAATGTTGTTAATACTCAAATAGATGAAATGGATACATTAAAACCATTAGTAGATGTTCTTGCATCAGGTGTAATAAGAGGGGTTGTAGGTGTTGTTGGATGTAATAATGCTAAAACACCATCTAATTACAATCATTTAACTATAATAAAAGAGTTAATTAAAAATGATTTCTTAGTAGTAACTACAGGTTGTGGTGCTTCTGCAGCAGCTAAAAATGGATTAATGTTAAAAGAAAATGCACCTAAATATGCAGGAAAAGGTTTAGCGACAGTTTGTGAATTAGTTGATATACCTCCAGTAATACATTTAGGATCTTGTGTTGATAACTCTCGTATAATAAATGTATGTACATTAGTTGCTAATATGTTAGGAATGGATATACCAGATCTTCCAGTTGCTGGTTGTGCTCCAGAATGGATGTCAGAAAAAGCCATAGCTATAGGTAATTATGTTGTAGCAAATGGTATAGATACTTATTTAGGAGTTATGCCTCCGGTTACAGGTTCTTCAAGAGCTGTTGAAATATTATGTGGAGAATTAAAAGACAAAGTTGGAGCTTGTTTCCATGTAAATGAAAATGCAGAAGAATTAGCTAAGATGATAATGGATGATATAGAAGCTAAACGTCCAGCATTTGAAGCTTTATATCAAGAAAAAGTTTTAGATAAAAGATTAGCAGAAGTAGCTGCTGAATAATAAATAATTTAAAAAATTAAATTAATAAAAGTTAGTTTATTGTTAATATTCAATTAACAATAAACTAACTGTATGTATTTAGATAAAAATTAGCTTTTTATTAAATTTAAGACAATACACTAAGGACGGGAGATGAGGGAGAATATGAAAATAGCAATAACAGGAAAAGGTGGGGTAGGTAAGACAACTTTTTCCTCAATGATAGCAAGAATGTTTGCAGATGAAGGCTTTAGAGTTGTGGCTGTTGATGCAGATCCAGATGCCAATCTAGCTTTAGCATTAGGTTTTCCAAAAGATGTCTATGAATCAATCGTACCAATATCTGAAATGAAAAACTTAGTATCAGAAAGAACTGCTACTAGTGAAGGTACTTTTAATAAAATGTTCAAATTAAATCCAAAAGTAGATGATATTCCAGAAAAGTATTGTAAAGAGCATAATGGAGTAGGATTGTTAACATTAGGTACTGTTGATACAGGAGGATCTGGATGCGTATGTCCAGAGCATGTCCTATTAAAAAGACTCTGCTCACATCTAATATTACAAAGCAATGATGTTGTTGTAATGGATATGGAGGCAGGAATTGAGCATTTAGGAAGAGGTACAGCTCAAGGTGTTGATGCATTTATAGTAGTAGTTGAACCTGGTGAAAGAAGTTTACAAACATATAGAAAAGTTAAAAAACTTGGTAATGATATAGGTGTTAAAAAAGTATACGTAGTTGGAAATAAAATGAGAAATAATGAAGATATTGAGTTTATAAAGGGCAATCTTGAAGATGGGGAAGCTTTAGGATTTATTCATTATAATCAACAAGTAATTGATTCAGATAGAGCAAACCAATCTCCTTACGATATAAGTGAAGCAACTAGAAATGAAATAAAAGCTATTAAAAATAAGCTAGTTGAAATAAAGAATCATAACAGTTAAGAATTGATAAAGTAAGATTAAAACAGTAATAGTACATAAAAAATACTTTTTACTGCTTATTATAAAAACTGTGGGAGGAATAGTTATGGGATTCAAATCAGATATTGAAATTGCTCAAGAAGCAAAACCTCTAGATATTAGAGAAATAGGTAAAAAATTAGGTTTAACAGAGGATGACTTAGAGTTATATGGTAAGTACAAAGCTAAAGTAGATTACAATCTATTAAAAAAAGACAATGGTGGTAAAAAAGCTAAGTTAATATTAACTACGGCTATAAACCCTACTCCAGCAGGAGAAGGAAAAACAACTACTACTATAGGTGTTGCTGATGGTTTACAAAAACTTGGTAAAAATGTTCTTGTTGCATTAAGAGAACCTTCTTTAGGACCAGTATTTGGTATTAAAGGTGGAGCAGCAGGTGGTGGATATGCTCAAGTTGTTCCAATGGAAGATATAAACTTACACTTTACTGGTGATTTCCATGCTATAGGTGCTGCTAATAACTTATTAGCTGCAATGCTAGACAACCATATGCATCAAGGTAATGAACTTGGAATAGATTCAAGAACTATTACTTGGAGAAGATGTGTAGACATGAACGATAGACAACTTAGAAATGTTGTTGATGGTTTAGGTTCTAGAGCTGATGGTATAGCAAGAGAAGATGGATTTGATATAACAGTTGCTTCAGAAGTAATGGCTGCTTTCTGTTTAGCAAGTGACATAATGGATTTAAAAGCTAGATTAGGAAGAATAGTTGTTGGTTATAACTTTGAAGGACAACCAGTTACAGCTGAACAATTAAAAGCTAATGGTGCTATGGCTGCTTTATTAAAAGATGCTTTAAAACCAAACTTAGTTCAAACTTTAGAAGGAACACCTGCTTTCGTACATGGTGGACCATTTGCTAATATAGCTCATGGATGTAACTCTGTTATAGCTACTAGAATGGCTATGCACTTTGCAGATTATGTTGTTACTGAGGGTGGATTCGGTGCTGACCTTGGTGCTGAAAAATTCTTAGATATAAAATGTAGAATGGCTAACTTAAAACCAGATGCTGTTATAATAGTTGCTACAGTTAGAGCACTTAAATACAATGGTGGAGTTGCTAAAGCTGATTTAAATGAAACTAACTTAGAAGCTTTAGAAGCTGGTCTTCCAAACTTATTAAAACATGTTGAAAATATAACTCAAGTTTATAAATTACCTGCAGTAGTTGCTATAAATGAATTCCCAACTGATGCACCTGAAGAAGTAGAATTAGTTAGAGCTAAATGTAAAGAATTAGGTGTTAATGTTGCTTTATCTCAAGTATGGGCTAAAGGTGGAGAAGGTGGAATCGAACTTGCTGAAGAAGTAGTAAGACTTTGTGAACAAGAAAATGACTTCCAATTCTGCTATGAAGATGAGTTAACATTAGTAGAAAAAATAGAAGCAATAGCTACTAAGATATACGGAGCTGATGGTGTAAACTTCACACCACAAGCTAAAAAAGAATTAGCTAGATTAGAAGGATTAGGATTTGGAAATATGCCAGTATGTATGGCAAAAACTCAATATTCTTTAACTGATGATCTAAACGTATTAGGTAGACCAACTGGATTTAAGATTACAGTAAGACAGGTAACAGTTTCTGCTGGTGCAGGATTTGTTGTTGCACTTACTGGTGAAATAATGAAAATGCCAGGTCTTCCAAAACGTCCAGCTGCTGAAAGAATAGATGTTGATGAAAACGGAGTAATTTCAGGATTATTCTAGGCTTAAAACATAAAAATATAAATTAACATAATTAAATATACAATAAGTAGTGCACAGTATTATCTTGTGCACTACTATGGGATTATCTTGAATACTTAAGGAGGCAAAATTTCTTATGGAAAGTATGGCACAAAAAAGTTGTGTGGATTTTATAGAAGTATTAGCGTCTAAGGCTGCAGTACCTGGAGGCGGAGGAGCAGCTGCACTTGCTGGAGCCATAGGAATGGCCCTAGGAAGTATGGTTTGTAACTTGACTACTGGAAAGAAAAAATATGCTCAGTATGAAGAAGCAATTCAAGAAATACTAGCTAAAGCAGCAAAACTAGAAGAAGAATTATTATCTATGATAGATAAAGATGCAGAAGGATTTTATCCATTATCAAAAGCTTATGGTCTTCCAACTTCTACTGAAGAAGAAAAGCAATATAAAGCTGAAACAATGGAAAAATGCTTGAAAGTTGCATGTGAAGTACCTATGAATATAGTTAGATTATGCTTCGACTCTATAAAACTACATGAAGAACTTGTTGATAAAGGTTCTAAACTTGCAATAAGTGATGTAGGATGTGGAGTTCAGTGCTTAAGAGCGGCCATATTATCAGGACAATTAAATGTAATAATCAATGTTAATTCAATGAAAGATAGAGAATATGCAGAGAAAATAGAAAAAGAATGTAATCAATTGGTACAAGACGGAGTTAAAATTTGTGATGAAGTATATCAAAAAGTATTAGTTGCTTTAGGATAAAATAAAAATATATTTTTATACAAAACTATTTATATAAAAGCGAAGATAATAAGATAAGTATATAATTTAATTAATGACAATACGGAAAATAATCTTTAGAAATGTGGGAGGAGAAACAGAGTGGGAGAAATTATTAAAGGTAAACCAGTTGGAGACGCACTTAGTGAAGTGTTAAAAGGTGAATGTGAAGCCTTAGTTAAAGATGGTATACAACCTAAACTAGCTATTTTAAGAGTTGGTGCAAAACCTAATGACCTTTCTTATGAAAAAGGAGCTCTTAAAAAATGTGAAACAATAGGAATTACAACAGAAGTTACTGAGTTAGCAGATGGAACAACTCAAGAACAATACATAGAAACATTACAAAAATTAAATAATGACTCTTCAGTACATGGAATATTAACTTTTAGACCATTACCAGAAGGTATAGACGAAGAAGTAATAAAAAATGTTATAGCACCAGAAAAAGATGTTGATTGTTTTAGTCCTATGAACACTGCAAAATTAATGGAAGGAGATAAAACTGGATTCCCTCCATGTACTCCTACAGCAGTTGTGGAAATATTAAAACATTATAATGTTCCACTAAAAGGAGCTAATGTAGTTGTATTAGGCAGATCAATGGTAGTAGGTAAACCAGTATCTATGTTATTACTTGGTGAAAATGCTACAGTTACAATTTGCCACTCAAAAACTAAAGACTTACCAAAAGTTTGTGCTGATGCAGATGTATTAGTTGCAGGTGTTGGTAGAGCTAGAATGGTTACTGCTGACTATGTTAAAGAAGGTGCAGTAGTAATAGATGTTGGTATAAATGCTAAGCCAGAAGGCGGAGGAATTTGTGGAGATGTTGATACTGATGATGTTGTTGGAAAAGCATCAATGGTAACTCCAGTTCCAGCAGGTGTTGGTTCAGTAACAACTTCTATACTTGCTAAACATGTAATAAAAGCATGTAAACAACAAAACAACATGTAATAGACTCAATATGTATTTGAAATAGTAAAACTTTGGGGGGAAAATATCTATGGTAATTTCTGATAGAAAACCAATGGCTGAAATACTAGGATTTTTAAAAGATGCTAAAAAGGTTATATTAGTAGGATGTAACCAATGTGCAGCTGCTAGTAAAACTGGTGGTGAGCCTGAATTACAGGAAATGAAAGCTTTATTAGAAGCTGAAGGAAAAGAAGTATTAGGGTACTTACTTCCAGATACAGCTTGTAACTTATTATTAGGGAAAAAAGAATTTAAAGGATTGAAAGATGAATTAAAGGATGCTGATGCAATATTATCATTAGCATGTGGAGATGGAACTCAGACTATAGTTAAAAACACAAAAAAACAAAATATTCCTGTTTATCCAGCTAATAATACTTTATTTATAGGTGAAGTAGAAAGAGTTGGTCAATTTGAAGAAGCTTGTAAAGCATGTGGAGAATGTGAACTTGGTTGGACTGGTGGAATTTGTCCAGTTACTATGTGTGCAAAAGGTTTAATAAACGGTGCATGTGGTGGAGCTAAAAATGGTAAATGTGAAGTTAGCCCTGACAATGAATGTGCATGGGTGATGATCTATGACAGACTTAAGTCATTAGACCAATTAGATAATTTATTAGAAGTTAGAGAACCAAAAGATTATTCTAAACAACTTAATCCAAGACGACACAATGTAAATAAAAAAGCTGAGGCTGAAGCCTAAGAAGTAAAGGTTATTAAAGGGGGATTATTTTCATGAGTAAGTTACAAGAAGCATTTGAAAGAGGAGAATTCGCTGTAACTGCAGAGATGGCACCACCAAAAGGTACAGATCTTTCTCACTTAATAGAATGTGCTAAATTATGCGTTGGAAGAGTTCATGCTGCAAACGTAACAGATTTCCAATCGGCTGTAATGAGAGCAACATCTCTTGCAACATGTAAATTATTAAAAGATATAGGACTAGAGCCAGTTATACAAATTACTGGTAGAGATAGAAATAGAATCGCAATAGAAGGTGAAATGCTTTCTGCTGGTGTATTCGGAATAGATAATTTATTAGCATTAACAGGAGACCATACAAGTGTAGGGGATCATCCAAAAGCTAAACCAGTATATGATTTAGATTCTGTAAGTATATTAAAAACAGCATCTACATTAAATGCAGGAACAGATAGTGTTGGGCTAGAATTACAAGGAAAAACAAACTTCTATTTAGGAGCTTGTGTTACACCGGAATATGATCCGATAGATGTTCAAATATTAAAAATGAAAAAGAAAATAAAAGCTGGAGCAAAATTTTTCCAAACTCAAGCAGTTTATGATATAGAGCATATGAGAAAGTTTAGAGAACTTACTAAAGACCTTGATTGTAAAATTATGGCTGGTATAGTTCCATTAAAATCACCTGGAATGGCTAAGTTTATGACGGCTAATGTTCCTGGTATATTTGTTCCAGATGATCAAATAGAAAGATTAAAAGCAGCTGGTAAAGGTAATTATGTACAAGAAGGTATTAAGATGGCTGGAGAATTTATTAAACAGCTTAAAGAAGAAAACTTATGCGACGGTGTACATATAATGGCAATTGGTGCAGAAGAGAATGTTCCAAAAATATTAGATGAAGCAGGGTTATAAAAATTTTGTTTTAGGTTAAATGGGGGATTGAACATGAAAGTTGCAGTAATTGGTGGTGGCCCAGGAGGATATGTAGCAGCTTTAAAAGCAGCTATGCTTGGTGCTGAAGTAACAGTAATAGAAAAAAATAAACTAGGTGGAACTTGCTTAAATGTTGGTTGTATACCAACTAAAGCATTATTAGCTTCTAGTGATGTATTAAGAACAGTTCAAGAGGCTAAAAATTTTGGTATTAATGTAGAAGGGGAAATTAAACCTGATTTTGAAGCTATAGTAGCTAGAAAACAAAAAGTAACTGATGAATTAGTTGCAGGAATCCAATTCCTTTTCGATAAAAGAGGAGTTAAAAAAATAGATGGATTTGGAAAACTAATTGATAAAAATACTATAGAAGTTACTAAAGATGATGGAAGTGTAGAAGAAGTTAAAGCTGATAAAATAATATTAGCTAACGGTTCTATACCTACAGTATTCCCATTCATGCCTTACAATGGTAAGAATGTTATAACTTCTGATGAAGTATTAAGTTTAGAAAAATTACCAAAATCTTTAGTTATTATAGGTGGAGGAGTTATAGGATCTGAAATAGGTCAATTCTATTCTTCACTAGGAACTAAAGTAACTATAATAGAAGTTCTTCCACAAATATTAGGAAGAATGGATTCAGACGGTGCTAAAGCTCTTGCAAGACAATTCAAGAAAGACAAAATAAAAGTTATGTGTAATGTTGCAACTGACAGTTTTGAAGTTAGTGATGACATGGTTAAACTTAACTTAAATAACGGCAAATCTTTAGAAGCAGAAGTAGTATTACTTTGTACAGGAAGAAAACCAAACTTAGCTAACTCTGGTGTAGCTGAAGCTGGTGTTAAAATGACTGACAGAGGATTCATTGAAGTAAATGAATATATGGAAACAAATCTTGAAGGTGTTTACGCTATAGGTGATATTATACCAGGGGCAATGCTTGCACACGTTGCATCTGCTGAAGGTATGGTAGCTGCAGAAAATGCAGTAAAAGGAAATGGCGAAACAGTTAATTATAAATCTATCCCAAGTTGTGTATATACAGAACCTGAAGTAGCAGGTGTAGGTAAAACAGAAGATGAATTAAAAGCTGAAGGCGTAGAATATCATGTTGGTAAATTTGACTTTAGAGGTTTAGGTAAAGCTAAAGCAATCGGAAAATTACAAGGATTTATCAAAGTATTAGTTGATAAAGATGATGTAATAATAGGAGCAACTTTAGTAGGACCTCATTGTACAGACTTATTAACTGAATTATCTCTAGCAGTAGGTTTAGGACTAAAAGCTAAGGATGTAGGAAGAGTAATACATGCACATCCAAGCTTATCAGAAGGTATTATGGAAGCATTACATGATGTTCATGGAGAATGCGTTCACTCAGTACCATCATCTTTATAAGTTAAGCAACAGAGTAAGAAAAAAGCTCTGTTAAGGAGGAAATCCTAAAATGAGTTATAACATAGCAGTAGCAGGAAAAGGTGGAACTGGTAAAACAAGTCTTACAGGGCTTTTAATAGACATATTATTAAAAGAAAATAAAAAACCAATTCTAGTAGTTGATGCTGATGCCAATGCTAATATTAATGAAGTGTTAGGTGTTGAAGTTGAGGAAACTATAGGTCAAATTAGAGAAGAAGCTAATATGACAGAAAAAAGAGGAGATTCATTTCCTGGAGGTATGACAAAAGCTCAGTTTTTACAATGGAAATTAAATTCTATATTAGTAGAAGGAAACGGATATGACTTGATAGTAATGGGTAGATCTGAAGGCGAAGGCTGTTACTGCTTCGTAAATGGAATACTAAGAGAACAAGTTAAACAGATTTCTGGCCAGTACAATTATGTTATTACTGATAATGAAGCAGGTATGGAACATTTAAGTAGAAAAACAACTAAACATATAGACACTTTGTTATTAGTTAGTGACTGTTCAAGAAGAAGTATCCAAGCTGTTGCAAGAATTAGAGACTTAGCTATTGAATTAAGCTTAAGTGTTGGAAAGGTTTATCTTATAGTAAATAAAGCACCAGATGGTATATTAAATGATGGTGTAAAAGAAGAAATTAATAAGCATAATTTAGACCTTCTAGGTGTTGTACCTTTAGATGAATTAATATATAAATATGATTCAGATGGAATTCCATTAGTGAAATTACCAAAAGAATCAAAATCTAGATTAGCCATGGAAGAAATAGTGGCAAAATTAGAATTAAAATAGGCTTAAGGGGGAAAAAAATATGGCATTTAAAATGTCTGTTCAAAAGAGTTCTGGAAAAGTAAGTGAAGTAGTAATAGGAACAGGAGAAAAAGCTATAAAACTAGGTGGAGAGAATGTATTACCATTCTATAGCTTTGATGGTGATACAGGTAATGTTCAAAAAGTAGGGATAGAAATAAATGATGTATATCCAGATACTTGGATTGATAGTTACAAAGAAATGTACAAAGATGTAGCAAATGACCCTGCTGCTTGGGCAAAATATGTTCAAGATAATACAGAAGCAGATTTTGTATGCTTAAGATTTGTAGGAGCTGATCCTAATACTGATGATAAATCTCCTGAAGAATGTGCAGAAGTAGCTAAAAAAGTTGCTGATGCAATAGATTTACCTTTAGTAGTTGCAGGATGTGGAGTTTCTGAAAAAGATGGTAAATTATTTGCTAAAGTTGCAGAAGCTTTAGAAGGTAAAAATGTTTTAATATTATCTGCAGTTGAAGATAACTACAAAGAAGTAGGTGCTGCTGCAGGATTAGCATATAATCAAAAAGTTGGAGCAGAATCAGCTGTTGATATAAACTTAGCTAAACAAATGAATGTTTTGTTAACTCAATTAGGTGTTAAACCTGAAAATATAGTTATGAACATTGGGTGTTCAGCTGTTGGATATGGATATGAGTATGTTGCATCTACAATGGATAGAATAAGACTTGCTGCTTTCAATCAAAATGATAAGCAATTACAAATACCAATAGTTACACCAGTTTCTTTTGAAGTTGGTCATGTTAAAGAAGCTATAGCTGATGAAGCAGATCAACCAGAATGGGGATGCAGTGAAAAGAGAAGTATAGCAATGGAAGTTTCTACTGCAACAGCTGTTTTAGTAGGCGGATCTGATGCTGTAATACTTCGTCATCCAGAATCAGTAAAAACTATAAAATCACTTATAAGCGAGTTAGCTTAATAATATTTGTAAGGTTAGGGGGATAAAATAATGGCACTAAAAGCTTTAGATATATTTAAATTAACACCAAAGAAAAACTGTAAAGAATGTGGATTTCCAACTTGTATGGCTTTCTCTATGAAGGTTGCTGGGGGAGCGGTTGAAGTTGAAAAATGTCCACACATGTCTGATGAAGCAATACAAAAATTATCAGAGGCTACTGCACCTCCAATGAAAACTTTAAAAGTTGGAGCTGGAGAAAATGAGTATACTCTAGGTGGAGAAACTGTATTATTTAGACATGAAAAAACTTTAGTAAGTAAAAATAGATATGCTGTAGCATTCTGCGATTGTATGACTGAAGAACAAGTAGATGCTAAAATAGCTAATATAAAAGCTGTAGAATATGAAAGAATCGGAGAAATAATGAAGGCTGAATTTGCTTGCGTTACATATAGCGGAAACAAAGAAAACTTCTTAAATGTAATTAAAAAATTAAAAGATCAAACTAAAGTTGCCTTCATCTTAAATGTAGATGATGCAGAAGTAGCAAAAGAAGCAGTTGCAGAACTTGCTGGATTAAACCCAGTAGTAGTTGGAGCAACTAAAGATAACTACGAAGCTATGATAGATGTAGTTAAAGGTGACAACCTAGCATTAGGTTTAAAAGCTGCTAGCTTAGAAGAGCTATATGAAACAACAGAATTAGTTCAAAAAGCTGGATATAAAGAATTAATACTTGATGTAACAGGTGAAACTGTAAAAGATACTTATGTTAATGCAGTTCAAGTAAGAAGAATAGCATTAAAAGAACAAGATAGAACTTTTGGATACCCATCTATAGTATTCGTAAATAAATTAGCTAATGGAGATGACATGATGGAAGTTGCATTATCATCTACATTTACAGTTAAATATGGTTCTATAATAGTAATAGATGACATAAATTATGCAAAAGCATTACCATTATATGCTTTAAGACAAAACTTATTTACTGACCCTCAAAAACCAATGAGAGTTGAAACTAAAGTTTATCCAATAAATAACCCAGATGAAAATTCTCCAGTTTTAGTAACTGTTGACTTTGCATTAACTTACTTCGTAGTAACTGGTGAACTTGAAAGATCTAAAGTTCCTTGTTGGTTAGTAATACCAGATGCTGGTGGATATTCAGTTCTTACTTCTTGGGCTGCTGGTAAATTTGGTGGTAGTGTAATAGGTAACTTTGTTAAAGAATGCGGTATAGCTGATATGACTAAGAGTAGAGATTTAATCATACCAGGTAAAGTTGCTGTTATACAAGCAGATGTACAAGATAACTTACCAGATTGGAATGTTATAGTTGGTACTCCAGAAGCTATGGAACTTCCAAAATTCTTAAAAGAGAAATATGGAAAATAGATAAAGTTTTATTTTATTAATAAAATCATATAAACATATAAAATCTAAGGGGGATAAATTAATATGGAAAAATTTATGATTATAGGTGAAAGAATTCACTGTATAGCACCACCAATAAGAAAAGCTATAGCTGAAAGAAATCCAGAGCCAATAATAAAAAGAGCTATAGAGCAATTAGATGCAGGAGCTCATGTTATAGATTTTAACATAGGACCAGCTGAAAGAGATGGAGCTGAAATAATGGAGTGGGGAGTTAAGTTACTTCAAAGTGAATTAAATAACGTTCCATTAGCTTTAGATACAGCTAACGTTGCAGCTTTAGAAGCTGGATTAAAAGTATATGATAGAACTCATGGAAAACCAATCATAAACTCTGCAGATGCTGGAGATAGAATGCATTTAATGGAAGTAGCTGGAGAATATGATGCAGCTATAATAGCATTATGTGCTAAAGAAGGTATACCAGCTGATAATGAGCAACGTATGGGATTCTGTACTGAGCTAATAGAAGCAGCTGCTATGGCTGGAATAGATCCAGAAACAGATGTATACTTCGACCCACTTTGTTTAGTTATAAAAGGAATGCAAGATAAACAAATGGATGTACTAGAAGCTATAAGACAAATGACTGAAATGGGATTAAAAACTACTGGTGGATTATCAAATGTTTCTAATGGTTGTCCAAAACATATAAGACCAATATTAGATAGTAACTGGTTAGCAATGGCTATGGCTAATGGATTCTCTTCTGCAATAGTTAACCCATTAGATGAGATATTAATGCAAACTATAAAATCTTGTGATATAATCAGAAACTCAAACTTATATGCAGACTCTTTCTTAGAAGTAAAAGATTTAGCTTTTGATTATAAAGGATAATAAAAATTAGAATTTTAAAATTAGAATTTTAAATTTGAATTAGGTTTTAATGGCTAAGCGTTAAAAATTAATGCTTAGCCTAAATATAAACATATAATTCATAAAAGGGGGAAGTAAAAGTGAATTTATATAACATAATCTACACAGGTGCAAAACAAGCATATGATGCAGCAAACGGAGCACTTACAGCTGCAATAGCAGAAAAAGGTAAAGAATGTCCGGTGGCATTCCCAGATACAGCATATTCTCTTCCATGCATATATGCTGCAACAGGCCAAAAAATGGCTACTTTAGGAGATTTAGAAGGTGCTTTAGCAATAGTAAAATCTTTAATAGTAGAAAAACCATTACTAGAAACAGCTTTAAATGCTGGTTTAGCTACAGCTTTAGCTGCTGAAATAGTTGAAGCAGTTAAATATGCTTTAAACCCAACTCCATATGAAGCTCCATGTGCAGGACACGTAGTTGACCCTATAATCAGATCTCTAGGTGTACCACTAGTTACTGGAGATATACCTGGTGTTGCAGTTGTTCTTGGTGAATGCCCAGACTCTGAAACATTAGCAAAAGTAGTTAAAGATTACCAATCTAAAGGTTTATTAACTTTCCTAGTTGGAAAAGTTATAGATCAAGCTATAGAAGCTGGAGTAAAAATGAGTGTAGAACTTCGTGTTATACCTCTAGGATATGACGTAACATCAGTTATCCACGTTGTTTCTGTTGCTATAAGAGCTGCATTAATATTCGGTGCTGTTCCTCCAGGAGATTTAAATCAATTATTAGAATATACAGCTAAGAGAGTTCCTGCATTTGTTAATGCATTTGGACCACTTAGTGAATTAATAGTTGCTTGTGGTGCTGGAGCTATAGCTCTTGGATTCCCAGTTATAACTGACCAAGTTGTTACAGAAGTTCCTTGCAACTTATTAACTCAAAGAGATTATGATAAATTTGTTGCTACTTCATTAGAAGCTAGAAACATAAAAATAAAAGTTACTGAAATACCTATACCAGTTGGATTCGCTGCAGCTTTCGAAGGTGAAAGAATAAGAAAAGCTGAAATGGCTTACGAATTCGGTGGAAATAAAACTCCTGCTTGGGAATTAGTTACAGCTAAATCTATGGCAGAAATAGAAGACCATAAAATAGAAGTTATAGGTGAAAATATAGATATAGCTAAATTAGCAGATGGTATTACTAGATTACCACTTGCTATAGTAGTTAATGTTGCTGGTAAAGCAATGCAAGAAGACTTCGAACCAGTTCTTGAAAGAAGATTCCACTACTTCATGAACTACATAGAAGGATTAATGCATGTAGGTCAAAGAGATATGTCTTGGGTAAGAATATCTAAAGACGCTGTTGAAAAAGGATTTACTCTTGAGCATATAGGTGAAGTTATGTATGCTATGATGAAAGATGAGTTCGAAGCTGTTGTTGATAAATGTGAAGTTACTATAATCACTGATGAAACAATAGTTAATGAAAGAAAAGCTGAAGCTTTAGCTAAATATGAATCTAGAGATGATAGATTGGCATCACTTGTTGATGAAAGTGTTGAAGATTTCTATTCTTGTAACATGTGTCAATCATTTGCTCCAGCTCACGTTTGTGTAGTTACTCCTGAAAGATTAGGACTTTGTGGAGCAGTTTCTTGGTTAGATGCTAAGGCTACTAAAGAACTTAACCCAACAGGACCTTGTCAACCAATAGCTAAAGGTGATTGTATAGATGATAAGAAGGGTATTTGGGAATCAGTTAATGAAACTGTAAATGAAATATCTCAAGGTGCAGTTGAAAAAGTTACTCTTTACTCTATAATGGAAGATCCTATGACTTCTTGTGGATGCTTCGAATGTATATGTGGTATTATGCCAGAAGCTAATGGATTAGTTATAGTAAATAGAGAGTTCCCAGGAATAACTCCTGTTGGTATGACTTTCGGTGAACTTGCATCTATGACTGGTGGTGGAGTTCAAACTCCAGGATTCATGGGTCATGGTAGACATTTCATATCTTCTAAGAAATTTGCTTACACTGAAGGTGGACCAGAAAGAATAGTTTGGATGCCAAAAGAATTAAAGGATTTTGTAGCTGATAAATTAAATCAAACAGTTAAAGAAATGGCTGGAATAGAAAACTTCAGCGAAATGATCTGTGATGAAACAATAGCTGATGATTCTGAAGGAGTTTGCGCATTCCTTGAGGAAAAAGGACATCCAGCATTATCTATGGATCCAATAATGTAATTTAAATAAAAATATTAGGGGAGAAAAAATATATGAGTACAGTAGCAGGATTAAAATATTCTCCAAAACATACTTGGGTAAAAGTTGAAGGAGAGTTTGCATTTGTTGGAGTAAGTGACTTTGCTCAAGAGCAATTGGGAGAAGTTTTATTCGTTGAAATGCCAGAAATAGATGATGAATTAACAAAAGATGAATCTTTTGGTGTTATAGAATCATCTAAAGTAGCTTCTGATTTAATAGCTCCAGTTTCAGGAGTAGTAGTTGAAATAAACGAAGATAAATTAGAAGATGAACCTGAGTATGTAAATGAAGCTCCATATGATGCTTGGATATGTAAAGTAAAAATGTCAGATACATCTGAATTAGATACTTTATTAAGTGGAGAAGAATACGAAAAAGGTTTAGAATAAGAATTAGTAAGGTAATTTGAACTAAAAAGAAAGCGTAGTAAATTTAATAGAATTAAGTTTACTATGCTTTTTTAAGTATATTAAATTAAAATAATAATAAAAGGGTATTTTATACGTGTTTTAATAATATATGAGGTTGAGTGATTATAAAAATTAATTTATTGGGGTGAGATAGAATGGCTAAAGTTTTTTTTAAATCACATAACAAGGAAGTAGAATGTGAACTTGGAGAAAAATTACTAGATGTAGCGAGAAAAGCAGATATTTTTATAGATGCACCTTGCAATGGAACTAAATCATGCGGAAAGTGTAAAGTGAAGTTATTAGAGGGAAAATGTGATACAGAAAAGACAGTACATATTAGTGATGAAGAATGGAAAAAAGGATATATTTTAGCTTGTGCAACTGAAGTAACTGGAGATATTGTTATAGATGTTCCATCTAAACTTTCATCTTCAATGCATGGAATGAAAATAGAGGGTACAGGTAAAAAAGTAGATAAAAAATTATTTGATAGAGCTAGAGGCATAATAGAAGAAAATGAATTTTCTTATAGTACTAATGTGGAGAAAAAATATATTGAATTAGATGAACCATCATTAGATGATAATATAAGTGATGTAGATAGATTAGATAGACAAGTAAGACAAGATTTGGGTATTGATGGAATAGATTTTAGACTAGATATATTAAAAAAGCTGCCATTAGTATTAAGAGAAGAGAATTTTAAAATAACTTTAACTTATGTTAAAAAGAAAAATAAGATTACAATATTAAATGTAGAACCAGGTAATAAAGAGGGAGAACTATATGGATTAGCTATAGATATAGGGACAACATCTGTAGTTGTTGCTTTAGTAAATTTAATTACTAATGAAGTTGTAGAAAAGGCATCTTCAGGAAATGCGCAAATAAAATATGGTGCTGATGTAATTAATAGAATTGTATTTGCTGTTAGAAAAAACAATTTAGAAATTATGAGGAAGTCAATTATAGATGATACTCTAAATCCATTAATTGAATCTCTATATACAAGTACAGGTATAAATAAAAACAACGTAGTAAGAGTTGTATTATCTGGTAATACAACAATGTCTACTCTTTTCCTAGGCATATATCCTGATTATTTAAGATTAGAACCATATATTCCACCATACTTAAAATCACCAAATTTAATGGGTGAAGATGTGGGACTAAATGTTAATAAAAGTGCTTTAATATACTTAGCACCAAACGTGGCAAGTTATGTAGGTGGAGATATAACTGCAGGTGTATTATCAGCAGGAATATGGGCTAGCGAAGAAAATACATTATTCATAGACTTAGGTACTAATGGAGAAATTGTATTTGGAAATAAAGACTTTATGATGTGTTGTGCATGCTCCGCAGGACCAGCTTTTGAAGGTGGAGGAATTAGTTGTGGCATGAGAGCATCAGATGGAGCAATAGAAAAAGTTAGTATAGACGAAAGTACTTTAGAACCTGAATTAACAATAATAGGCGAATGTGCACCTATAGGAATTTGTGGTTCGGGTATAATAGATTTAATATGTCAAATGCTACTTAAAGGCATAATTGATAGAAGAGGAAAAATAAAAAGAGAATTAGATAATAAAAGAGTTAGATTTAATGAACATGATATAGGTGAATATATCTTGGCATTTAAAGAAGACTATGAAGGTCTAGAAAATGACTTGTTTATTAATGAAGTGGATATTGATAATTTTATTAGAACAAAAGGTGCTATATATTCAGGTGCATCAGTGCTTGTAGAAAGTTTAGGTATGGACTTTGAAGTAATTGATAATGTTTATATAGCAGGAGGAATAGGAAATAATCTTGATATTGAAAACTCAATCTTAATAGGTCTACTTCCAGATGTTGAAAGAAGTAAGTTTAAGTATATAGGAAATAGTTCATTAGTTGGATCATACTTAAGCTTAATAAGTTCAGATGCTAGACATAAATTAGAAGAAATAGCATCTCAAATGACATATGTAGAGTTAAGTGTATATCCTACATATATGGATGAATTTGTATCAGCATGTTTCTTGCCACATACTAATATAGATCAATTCCCAACAGTAAAAGAAATTTTAGAGTAAAAATGATAATTAAGACCATGAAGGTTTTATATGTATTTATTGATATATATAAACATCATGGTTTTTTATATTTTAGGGGATAGAATGATAGGGTTACATTAACAGAGGGATGATAAAATATATATCTAATTTAGAAGAATACAATACAAAAACAAAGTTTTTTTGCAATACTTTTTATTGTAAGAAATAAATTGTACTTAAGTGTTTGACTTGCAAATAATATGAGTATATACTTATATTAATAGAAAAATTTGTAAGTGAAATCATGAAGGTTTCTTATGGTATTGTAATGCCTTTAGAAATCTTTTTTTTGATTAGATTTATATAATAAAGGGGGATTTTTATATGTGTGAATCATCTGCATTTGTATTAGGAAAAGATAATAAATTGGAAAAAGTAATGGAAAATGTGGTAAATGTAGATCCAACTGAAGGAAAGGTTTATTTAACAGACTTGTTAGGAGAACAAAAAATAGTTGATGGTTTTATTAAAGAAATAAGATTAATGGACCATAAAATAATTTTAGCAGAAGAATAAAAATAAAATTAGAGGTAGGTAAAATATGATAATTGCAGTAATAGACGGAATGGGTGGCGGTATAGGAGCTCAAGTTGTTAGTGCACTAAGAGAAGAATTACCATCATATATGGAAATATATGCATTAGGTACAAATTCAATAGCTACAAGTGCTATGATGAAGGCTCGTGCTAACAAAGGTGCGACGGGAGAAAATGCCATAGTAGTATCTTCAAAAAAAGCCAATATAATTGTTTCGCCTATTTCGATTGTAATGCCAAATACTATGATGGGAGAAGTAACAAGCACCATAAGTGAGGCCGTATGTGATAGCGAAGCATTTAAAATATTATTACCAATAATGCCAGAAAATTTTGAAGTAATAGGTATAGAAGGTAAGCCATTATCATTATTAATTAAAGACACAATCAAAATAATAAAAAGAGAATTTAATATAAAATAAGGGGGAGTTTAAAATGTTTAATAAAACTGTAGCTTTATATCACGAAGGTCATCATCATGATCACGATCATGTACATGCTGAATGTGGGTGTGGAGGAAACTGTCATAATCACGAGGGAGAAGAAGTAAGCAAGGATGAAAAAACTTTAAACATTTTATTAGTACACTGGGTTAATCATAATCAATCTCATGAAGAAGGTTTTAGAGAATGGGTAAACAAAGCAAAAGAGATGGGCAAAGAAGAAGCTGCTGAGTATATAGAAAAAGCAATAGCATGTATGCAACAAGCTAATGAAATGTTATTAGAAGCTAAAAAAAATATGTAGTTATTTAAGATAAAAAGCAAAGAATATGAAAATTTTCTTTGCTTTTGTTAATAATATAATTGAATATTAAGAACAAATAATATTTAATAAATACTAATAGTTGACAAAAATGTTTTTATATATTATAATAAAATAGTATTGGAGAAGTACTCAAGTGGCTCAAGAGGATCCCCTGCTAAGGGATTAGGCTGGATTAAACCGGTGCGAGGGTTCGAATCCCTCCTTCTCCGCCAATCAAAAGACTATGGAATTTATTCCATAGTCTTTTTTTTAAGTAAATTTATTATTTGCAAAAACTTGTATTCTATTATGTTATATTAAATTAATATATATAAGATTTTTATCAATTGGTTGTAATTTTAATGAAATATGTTTAAAATTAGATTTGAAAGGAGATATTATGGAGGCAAAGAAAGACAGAGTATATAATATGTTAAAACGACTTGAAAATCTAAAATACAGATTAATTATGGATTCTTTATTAGTAGGTATAGTAGTAGGCTTAGTTATTGTAATACATAGAATAATATTGATGAAAATAAGTCCAATGTTTATAAGTATGTATAATAAAGCTACAGAAAATATGATATTAATACCTATTGTATTTTTATTTTTAATTTTTCTAGGATTTATAGTTGGTAAAATGACAAAAAAAGAGCCTATGATAAGCGGTAGTGGTATTCCTCAAGTTGAGGGAATATTAACTAGAAACTTAAAACAAAATTGGTTTAATGTATTAATTTATAAGTTTATAGGCGGATTGATTTGTTTAGGAGCAGGACTTTCTCTTGGAAGGGAAGGCCCATCGGTACAAATGGGAGCTTGTATTGGTGAGGGAATTTCTGAGAAAAGTAATAAATTAGAAAATGAAAAGAAGTATTTAATTACAAGTGGAGCCAGCGCAGGCCTTTCTGCAGCGTTTAATGCTCCCATATCAGGTGTAATGTTTTCTTTGGAGGAAACTCATAAAAACTTTTCCCCGTTAGTACTATTATCAGCAATGATAGCATCTTTGACTGCTGATTTTATTTCAAAAAATTTCTTTGGTATGACACCATCCTTACATTTTTCAAGATTAAACTCTTTACCTTTAAAATATTACTGGGGTCTTATAATACTTGGTATAGTTATAGGTGTTAGCGGAGTTATATTCAGTAGTGGTCTTTTAAAAACTCAGGATTTATATAAAAAGTTAAATGCATCTGTAGAGATTAAATGTATTATTCCTTTTGTAATGACAGGAATAATAGGAATGATATGTCCTATAGTTTTAGGCGGTGGACATGATTTAATCATGAGCTTAAAAGAAAGTCAATTTACTTTAATATTATTATTTTCATTAATAATATTAAAATTCTTATTTACCTTTGTTAGTTTTGGCTCAGGAGTTCCAGGAGGAATATTTTTCCCATTATTAGTTTTAGGAGCTTTAGTGGGTAATTTTGTTGGACTTATATATGTGAAATATTTGGGAATACCATCGATTTATTTAGTTAATTTTATCGTTCTTGCAATGGCAGGACATTTTGCATCAATAGTAAAAGCACCTATTACAGCCATATTGCTAATTTCTGAAATGACAGGTTCATTAAATCATTTGCTATCTTTAGCAGTAGTTGTAATAGTATCGCAATTAACTTCAGATATCTTAAACTCTGAACCGATTTATGAAAGCTTATTGAGTCGAATTTTAGCTAAAGGAACTAATAAATATGAAGGTAGAGCAGGAAAGAAAACATTAATAGAAACAGCAGTACAAATATATAGTGAATTAGATAATAAAGAAATAAAAGATATAGATTGGCCTGAAAATTGTTTAGTTGTATCAATACACAGAGGTGAAAAAGAAATTTTACCAAGGGGAGATACAAAAATTTATGCAGGAGATTTATTAGTAATAATGACTAATGAAGATAGCGCTTCATGTATGCTGGAAGATATATCTGAAATGGCATCTACAGTTTAATAAATAATTAAAAATTAGAATTAAGGAGTTATTTAGTGAACAATTTAATATTGACTAAATAGCTTCTTTTTGAGTTTTAATATAGTATGCTATAATTGACTGCGAATAACGGATACTCGTAAGCTGAAAGGGAGAATAGTTGTGAATAAAAATATAAAATTACTTATAGTACTAAGTATTCCAATAACACTAGTGTTATCTCAATGGGGATTAAGCTTTTCTTCAGTATTTATAATTGTATCAGTAATACTTATATACTTACTAATAAGTGCTAAAAATATTGCTTATAAAAATAAACATACAAAAGTAATATACAAAATTTATAAAACAGTAATGATACTATTTATAACATCATTTATTTTATTGCAAGGTGCAATTATTATCAATATGTACAAAACTAAGGATGTAAGTTCTATAAATCCTATGGATACTATGATAGTTTTAGGAGCTAAAGTAAATAAAGATGGCGTGTCTAAGACTCTAAAACAAAGATTAGACAAAGCAATTGAGTACTACAATCAAAATAAAAATATAAATATAATTGTATCTGGTGGGCAAGGTAAAGACGAGGTAATTACTGAAGCATCAGCAATGAAAAGTTATCTTGTTAAAAATGGAGTAGATGAAGACCATATAATATTAGAAAATAAAGCAACTACAACTTTAGAAAATATAATGTTTAGTAAAGAGATAATGAAAGATTTAAACTTAGAAAATAAAGCTTTGATTGTAACTAGCGATTATCATTTGTTTAGAGGAAGATTTATAGCTAGTATTTTGGGAATGGATAATGAGGGTCTATGTTCAATAAGTAGCTTGTCTAGTAAGGTATATTATATGATAAGGGAGTATCCAACCAGTATTATAGATTTTTATAGAAGTATAAAAATTAGCCTTTTTAGTTAAATTAAAAAGCTATATATCTAGAAAAGTAATCTAGTTATATAGCTTTTTATGTTCAATAATTTAAATATTACAAAGTTCTTTTTTCATTATAAAATTACATAAAGAATAAATATTTGCGTCTAGAATATTATCGTTAAACTTAAGAGGAATAATTTTCGATAAATTATAAAATAATATGGTATTTTTATCTTTATCTATACCTTTATTGATATTTATTTCCAAAGAAATATTATTATCTTGGCAGATTATAGAATAATTGTCGTTATAAATTGAAATATTGTTGTACTCCCCAGTAAAAATAAAATAATTCATACATAATTTTTTAGCATTTATTTTATAGTTTAAAGGAAAAACTTTAAAATTATAATTGATTCCGTTTAGTTCCAATAAATCTAACTTTTCCCCTACTAAATCTTTAATATTTATAAGTTTACTTAAATTATAAATATCTTCGTAATTATGTAAAAGAATAGTATCCATAATTCTATAATCTTTGCTTTCAACAAATTTTTTATATAATTTTACACTTTCGCCACCATCTATAACATCATCTCTATGAATATCAAAGTATGTTTCAACTGAGCTTAAACTACAATCTTCCAAACCTAGAGGAGACTTAAATGATTTAATAAACCTAAAAATATCAAAGTTATCTTCTTTATCTAAATTAAAATTAATATGGTGTTTTTTTAATCTATAATTTACAAATCCTATATCAAAACTTAGACCATTATAAGTTACATGCCTTTTGAAACGTTTAATACTATCAATAAAAGCCATAAGTAATTCTTTTTCTTCGTCCTCATTTTCTGCAAAAAATTGTTTAATAACAGTCTTATCTTGGCAATTATATAAAATACCGATTAAAATAACCTTGCAAAATTTTGGGCTTAGTCCAGTAGTTTCGATGTCGAATATAAAGGTGTCACTATTCATGTTTAATTTTTCATCTATTAATATTTTTTCTATAATCTTCATGATATTTCTCCTTTTTTCAATTTTGTACTATAATAGACGTTGAATAAATTAATTTAATCATATATTAAATAGAAATGATAGTAAATGTAATTTTATAAATAAATAGACAAATACTTCAAGGTGGGAAAAGATGATTGATAAAGATAAATTAAACGAAAATCAAAGAAAAGCAGTGGAGCATGTGGATGGACCATGCATGGTGTTGGCTGGGCCTGGGTCAGGTAAAACAAGAGTTATAACTTATAGAATCGCAAATATGATAATGAATAATAATATTCCGCCAACAAGAATATTAGCAATAAGTTTCACAAAGAACTCTTCTATGGAAATGAGAAATAGAGCTCTTCAAATTTGTAAGGATAGCAGAATAAATAAAGTTACTTTTGGAACATTTCATGCTGTTTTTTATAAAATTTTAAGGTATTTTGGAAAATACGAAATGAATAGTATTCTTGATGAAAAAACAAAAAGAAATACTATTAAAGGAATACTGAAAAACTTAAAAGTAGAAAATGGTGAAGATGATGAAACGGTGGGACAAGTTATAAATGAAATTTCTTATGTTAAAAATGAGCTCATGGATAAACAAGATTTTGAATCAGAAATTTTAACAAAAGATGAATTTATAAATACTTACAATATGTACGAAGAATATAAGGAACAAGTTAAAAAGATAGACTTTGATGATATGTTACTTAGAACATACTATTTGTTGAGTCAAAATGAACAGGCTTTAGATATGGTTAGACAAGTTTATAAATATATTTTAGTAGATGAATTTCAGGATATAAATAGAGTGCAATTTGAAGTACTAAAACTAATGTCAAATCCAAATAACAATATATTTGTTGTAGGAGATGAAGATCAAAGTATCTATGGATTTAGAGGATCTAGACCTGACTTTTTATTACAGTTTGAAGAGCATTTTAAAGGAACAGACAAGATTCTACTAGATATTAATTACAGATCTAAAAAAGAAATAATAGATGTATCTAATAAATTAATAGAAAAAAATGTTAGTAGATATGATAAAACTATAAAATGTCATCAAGGTGAAGGTGCAATAGTAAATTGTATTAGGCCAAAGGACTCAGAAGATGAGGCAATTCAAATTGGAAAAGACATTTTAGAAGAGATTAAAAAGGATTATGTAGAATATAGTGATTTTGCAGTGATTTACAGGACAAATATTCAATCTAGGGCTCTTGTAGATGTGTTTATGGATATGAGAATACCTTTCACAATAAAAGACTCTATAGTGACAATATACGACCACTGGGCAGCAAGAGATATACTGTCTTACTTAAAAATTGCTGTAAAACAACATAGTAATGAGGATTGGATAAGAATCATTAATAAACCTTTTAGATATATATCTAGGGATAATTTAAATCAAATTAAGGAAGATAAAGACTTTGTAAATGCTTTAATAACAAAGTGCAATCTTCATCCAAAGCAAGTGAAAACTATAAATGATTTGGATATTGATATAAGCTATTTGAAACATCAATGTCCACAAGATGCCATATCATATATAAGAACAACTTTAGATTATGATAAGTATATTTTAGATTATTGCATGAATAGAAAAATAAAGACAAATGGATTAATAGAAATTTTGAATGAGATAGAAAGTTCTGCGTCTAACTTTGAAACTATTGAAGAATATTTAGATCATATAGAAAAAGTTAAGACAGAATTGGAGCAAAATCAGTATAAAAAGGAATTAGATGGAGTAGTATTTACTACTATGCATAGTGCTAAGGGACTAGAGTTCAGATATGTTTATATTATAGGAATTAATGAAGGAACAATTCCCCATGAAAAGTCTTACGATATTGATGATGATGAGAAAAAAGCTGAACAAATAGAAGAAGAAAGAAGACTTATGTATGTAGGTATGACTCGTGCAGAAGAAAGTTTAACCTTAAGTTCTCCCATAAATAAATATGGGAAAAAAGCGTATGAATCAAGATTTTTGAATGATATAAAAAATCCCACAAAAGAAGATATGAAAAGTGTTAAAATTGGGGATAAACTTTATCACAAAAGTTTTGGAAATGGAAGAATTGTGGGTAAAGATGGGGATATGGTACAAGTTAAATTTAAAAATGAAGAAAAAACATTAGATTACAAACTATGTATGAGAAATGATATTATGAAAAAGTTATAAATAAAATATAAACAAAAATTAAAAAATTCTGAAATTTGGTGTTGACAAAGATAAATTATCTAACTATAATTAGATTAATAATTTGAAAAAGAAAATTCTATGAAAAAGAGAGTAGCTTAAATGGAGTTCCAGCGAGTTAGGGTATGGTGTGAGCCTAATAATAAAGTTTAGAGTGAAGAGAGCTTTGGAGAAGATTATCAGAACTTAAGTATGATAATAGGTAGCGCCTGCCTTAAAGGTTTGAGTGGATAGACAAGTGCACTGTCTATCAACAAGAGTGGTAACGCGGTTAATTCGTCTCTTAGTCATTATGACTAAGGGACTTTTTTGATTTAAAAAAAGAAATTATTATAATGTAAAAGTATAAAAGGAGGATATTCAAATGAAAGGATTAAAGAAAATTTTAGGTTTAACGTTAGCTGCAATGATGACTATGTCATTAGTAGGATGCTCTTCAGGTGGAAATAAAGGTGGAGATAGTGAAGCAGCAGATAAACTTCAACAAGTTAAGGATGCAGGAAAATTAATAGTCGGAACAAGTGCAGATTATGCTCCATATGAATTTAAGAAAACAGTTGATGGAGAAGAAAAAATTGTAGGATTTGATGATTTTATGGTTCAAGAAATTGCAAGTGATTTGGGAGTAGAGGTTCAATATGAAGATATGGACTTTGATAGTTTAATAGCGGCATTACAATCAGGAAAAGTGGATATAGTATTATCAGGTATGACTCCAAATGAAGAGAGAAAACAAGCAGTTGATTTCTCTGAATTATATTATACAGATAGCAATGTTTGTATAGTTGCAAAAGGAAAAGAAGATTTAGTTAAATCAGCAGATGATTTAAAAGATTTAAAGGTTGGTGTACAAAGAGGAACTACTCAAGCTGACTATGTTGTTAATAATTTAGGTATAGATAGCGCAGTTCAGCTTACTAAAATACCTGATTTAATGTTAGAACTTCAAAATGGAAAGATTGATGTAATAGTAACTGGTAAAAGTGTTGCAATGATAAATGTTCAAAAATATGAAAATGTTGCTATGGGAAAAACAACAGTTGGTGAAGAAGTAGCAGAAACTTCAGCAGCAGCTTTTAAAAAGTCTGATGACAATAAATCATTTATCGAATCAGTTAACTCAACAATAAAAAGATTACAAGATGGAAATAAAGTAGATGAATATATGTTAAAAGCAACAAAATTAGCAGAAGAAGAATAGCATTTAATAGGAGATGGGCAAATGGATTTTAGTTTTTTAAGTAAGTATTATCCTTTATTTTTAGAAGGGGCATGGGTGACTATCCAAGCCTCCATGGTTTCATTATTATTTGGTTTTATATTAGGTTTAATTATTTGTCTAATGAAAATGTCAAAAGTATCTATTTTGAAATTAATATCGACTGTATATGTAGAAGTGCTTAGAGGAACTCCTCTATTTGTTCAAGTAGTACTAGTTTATTTTGGATTATCACAATTTGGAATTAATTTTCCTGATATAGGCCCTTTCCCAGAAAAGATGGTAGCAGGTATGTTTGCATTATCTATAAACTCAGGTGCTTATGTTGCTGAAATATTAAGATCTGGAATCCAATCAGTAGATAAAGGACAAATGGAAGCTGCAAGATCTTTAGGTTTAGATTATAAAACTACTATGAGATATGTAATAGTGCCTCAGGCTATAAAAAATGTATTACCAGCCTTAGCAAATGAATTTATAACATTAGTCAAAGAGTCGGCAATAGTATCTGTTATAGGTGTACAGGAGCTTATGTTTAAGTCACTTTCAGTAAAAAATCAGACATATATAGCTTTTGAACCATTAATAGTAGCAGCACTTATATACTTTGTAATAACATTTACATTATCAAAATTAGTAGGAATACTTGAAAAGAAGTTAGCACAATCTAACTAAATCTTAGTAAGTAAGGGGAACATGAACATGATTTTTATAAAGAATTTGCATAAATCCTTTGATAAATTAAAAGTATTAAAGGGAATAGATCTTCATATAAATAAAGGTGAAATAGTAGCTATAATAGGTCCTAGTGGTTCTGGAAAAAGTACAGTACTTAGATGTATGAATTTATTAGAAACACCTACTTCTGGAGACGTGATTTTTGAAGGACAAAAAATTAATGATAAAAAAGTTAATATTGATAAAGTAAGGGAAAAAATCGGAATGGTTTTCCAAAATTTTCATTTATTTCCTCATAAAACAGTGGAAGAAAATATAACTTTAGCACCTATGAAAATAAAAAAAATAAGCAAAGAAGAAGCAAGCAAAAAAGCTCAGATACTACTAGATAGAGTTGGGCTACTGGACAAAAAAGATGCATATCCATCTCAACTATCAGGAGGACAAAAACAAAGGATAGCCATAGCAAGAGCATTAGCAATGGAACCTGATATGATGTTATTTGATGAGCCAACATCAGCACTAGATCCAGAAATGGTAAAAGAAGTTCTAGATGTTATAAAAGAGTTAGCTAATGAAGGTATGACCATGGCAATAGTTACTCACGAAATGGGATTTGCAAAAGAAGTAGCAGACAGGGTTATATTTGTAGACGATGGAAAGATAATAGAAGAGAATACACCAGAAAATGTATTTAATAATCCTGTTAATGAAAGAACAAAAGAATTTTTAGCTAAAGTTCTATAAATATATTATTACAATAAAAAAACTTCTAGAGATAATCTGGAAGTTTTTTATTGTAATAAAGTAAGGTATATAATATTACTGTAATTCAGTTGGATAATACTAAATTTTTTTTATAAATTAAATAATCTTAATAATATATTCCTTTTTCGAAATAGTCTTTAAGTTCATCAAGATTATTAGTTTTACCTAATGCTAACATTAATTTGATTCTTGATTTATGTCCGTTTAGGTCCCCTGCGAAGATACATCCTAAATTTCTTAAATCTCTTCCTGATCCTAAATACCCATAAGAATCATACACTCTACCAGTTGAACATCTAGAAGTTATAACAACAATAACTCCTTTTTCTCTGGCATATTTAACACCTTCATACATTAATGGAGGTATATTTCCTCTTCCCATTGCTTCTATTATAATACCTTTGTATCCCATATCTACAGCGTGATTTATAAAAGTGTAATCCATTCCTATCCCTGATTTAAATAGAGCAACTTTAGTTTCTACTTTATCAGTATCAATAAAAGTTCTAGATGCTACATTTTTAAATAGTAAAAGTTCATTACTATCAACTATACCTAAAGAGCCCTTGCCAGGTGATTGGAATGTATTTAGAGACATAGTGTCTGTTTTAGTCGCTTCAGATGCTAATAACACTTCGTTGTTTAATACAACAAGAACGCCTTTATTTTTCGCATTTTCTGATATGGCAACACAAATAGCTGATGATAAATTGTTTGATCCATCATACCCAAGTTCAGAACTACTTCTCATAGCTCCTGTAACTATAACAGGTTTTTCATGATTTATTATTAAATCTAAGAAAAAAGCGGATTCTTCTAGACTATCAGTACCGTGAGTTATTACAACACCACATATATCTTCTCTGTTTAATAATTCTAAAATGGCAGATTTTAATTGAATTAGTTTCTCCGGTGTCATATGAGGTCCTGGAATTTCATCAAAGTCTTTTATTTCAAAATCGGCAACATCTTTCACGTTAGTTGCCATAGACATTATTTGTTCTCCTGATAAAGATGGAACATTTGCACCAATTTCTTTATCTATTGTCATAGATATAGTTCCACCAGTAAATAGGATACCTACCTTTTTTTTAGTAGACATAATATTACCTCCTTAAATTTAAATACTACTTTAATTATAACAAAAATATAAGCTAAACATTATTGTTTTTAAAGAAATTTTAGTATTTTACTTTAAAGTTAAACACAAAAAAAGAGCCGGGGAAGCTCTTTTTTTATTCTGATAAATTAAATCTAATTCGTCTTAGACATAATATATATCTATTCATAAAAAGGGGTATTTGAATAGAAACTTTAATTGGGTTATCAAGGGGATAACTACTTATATATAATAACAATATTCGACAAATAATGCAACACAATTTTACAAATTTTTTAGATTTTTTTTTGATTATATTTATTGACTAAAATGTTAATATAATTAATATGTATTTGTAAAACTTTATACTATAAGATTAAAAAATAGGTCTAAAAATGGTATAATAAAAAATGCTAATATTTTTAACGAATTAATTAAAGTACATAATTAATGGATATATTAATAAAAAGTATAATAGGACGGTGTAGTAAATGGAAATTTATTTAGATAATAGTGCAACTACAAAACCTTACGAAGAAGTAGTAGAAGAAATGGTGAAAGCTATTACTATAGAATACGGAAATCCTTCTTCATTGCATAAAAAAGGAATAGAAGTAGACAGAAAGATTAAAGAAATAAGACAAAATATAGCTAGAAGTTTGGGTGTAAAAGATAAAGAAATATTTTTCACATCAGGAGGAACTGAGTCTAATAATACAATTATTAGAGGTGTTGCTTATAATTTTAGAAAAACAAAAAATCATATAATATCTACTAATATAGAGCATCCTTCAGTGCTAAGCACATTAACTGATTTAGAAAAGGAAGGATTTGAAATAACACTATTAGAAGTTGATGAAAGTGGAAAAATAAAAGTAGAAGATGTAAAAAAGGCAATAAAGCCTTCTACTATATTAATTTCTACAATGCACGTTAATAATGAGGTAGGAAGTATTCAACCAATTGAAGAAATAGGGAAATACCTAAAAACTTTAGATCAAAAAATATACTTCCATGTGGATTGTGTTCAATCTTACACAAAAATTAAATTTAGACCAACTAGATATAATATTGATTTTATGACAGTAAGTGGTCATAAGTTCCACGGACCAAAAGGAATAGGATTTATGTATATTAAGGAGAATAGCAAGCTAAAACCTATTATAACTGGTGGAGGACAAGAATCCAGCGTAAGATCAGGTACTGAAAATGTGCCAGGAATTTATGGTTTAGGAAAAGCAGTAGAAATAATGAATAAAGACTTAGATAATAAAATTGAAAAAATACAAAGTCTAAAAGTATTATTAAAAGAAGAAATATTAAAAAATATAGATGGTGTCAAAGTAAATTCACCAGAAGACGGAGTTTGTCATATATTAAATGTTTCTTTTGAAAATATAAGAGGAGAAGTTTTACTTCATTTCTTAGAGCAAAAAAATATTTTTGTATCAACAGGCTCAGCATGTTCTTCTAAGAAAAAAGGAAGTCATGTACTAAATGCAATTAAGCTTAAGCCAGAAGAAATAGAAGGTGCAGTAAGATTTAGTTTATCAGATTTTAATACAGAAGAAGAAATTTTACAAACTGTAAAAGTATTGAAAGACTCAATAAGTGACCTAAGAATGATAATAAAAAGACGATAATAAGAGGTGGAATATGTATAATTCAATTATAGTAAAATATGGAGAAATAGGTATCAAAGGTAAAAATAGATATATCTTTGAAAATAAGTTAATAAAAAACATAAAAAATATGTTAAAGCCAGTAGATAAATTCAACGTATACAAGGAATACGGAAGAGTTTACGTGGATTTAGGCGATTATAATTACGATGAAGTATGTGAAGAAGTTAAAAAGGTATTTGGTGTAGTTGGAGTGTGTCCAGCTGTTAAAGTGCTTAGAAATAATGAAGAAGATGTGGAAGCAGCTTACCAAAAACTAAAAGAAACTGCACTTATAGTTTTAGAAGATAAAATAGCAAGTGGAGCTAAATCATTTAAAGTGGAAAGTAGAAGAGGCGACAAATCATTTAGATTAACTTCTCAAGATATGAGTATAGATATAGGTGGATACTTATTATCTAATGTAGTAGATAGAATAAAAGTAGATATAAATAAGCCTGAAGTTAAAATAAAATGTGAACTTAGAGAAAGTAACGTGGTAGTTTACAGTGATACTGTTCCAGGTTATGGAGGACTTCCAATAGGAACTAATGGAAAAGCCATGTCTTTATTATCAGGAGGAATAGATTCACCAGTTGCTACATGGATGGTTGCTAAAAGAGGTATGGAAGTAGAAGCTATACATTTCCACACATATCCTTTCACAAGTGAAAAATCACAAGAGAAAGTAAAAGATTTAGCAAGAATATTAGCTAAATATGTTGGAAGAGTGAGACTTCACAAAATTAACTTACTTGAAATACAAAAAGCTGTAGGCTTAAATTGTAGAGATGAAGAAATGACTATAATCTCAAGAAGATTTATGATGAGAATAGCTGAAAGAGTAGGTGTTCAAAGAAACTGTGATGCTTTAATAACAGGAGAAAGTATAGGACAAGTTGCATCTCAAACAATACAAGGATTAACTTGTACAAATGCTTCTGTAAGCTTACCAGTCTTCAGACCGCTTATAGCAATGGATAAAACTGAAATAATAGATATAGCTAAGAAAATAGATACTTTTGAAACATCTATAATACCGGAAGAAGATTGTTGTTCAGTATTTGCTCCTAAGAAGCCTGTAACTAAGCCTAGGTTAGAGAGAATAGAAGACTCAGAAAAAGCATTAGACGTTGAAAAGTTAATAGAAGATGCTATAGCTAATATGGAAGTGGAAGTTATAGAATTCTAAAAAAGTATGCTATAAAAATGAAATGTGTATGACAATATTATCTGATAAAACGTTAATTAGTAGGTGTTTTGGTATTTGTAAATAATATAAATTGGCCGAAAATATTTCCAAAATAATTGAAGTGTTTGTAGTAAAATAAAAGTGGAGTGAATAAAATACACTCCACTTTTTCTTGTACAAAAATATAAAAAATATAAAACTTCTTTCATAATTTTATACAAATATTTATATAGTTAATATATTTACAATATTAATTATTTTTTGCTATTGAATACTTTAACGCCATGTCTTTCAATGATTTCAGCAGCTCTAGCTAAATCATCATCATCAGCATCTCTAACGTCTTTTAATTCATATTCAAGGCCCATATTTTCCCATTTGTGAACGCCCATAGTGTGGTATGGTAGGATTTCTAATCTATCTACATTATTTAGAGAAGCAGCAAACTCACCAATTTTAGATAAGTTTTCTTCATCATCTGTTATACCAGGTACTAATACATGTCTTAACCAAATTGGTATATGTCTTTCATCTAAATGTCTTGCTAATTTTAAAGTTTTTTCTATGCCAACACCAGTTAATTTTTTAGCTTCTTCTTCATCTATATGTTTTATATCAAGTAGTACTAAGTCAGTATTATCAAGAACTTTGTCGATTTTTTCTATATCAACAAAACCAGAAGTATCTAAACAAGTATGAATATTTTTTTCTTTAGCTTTTTCAAATAATTCAGCAAGGAAATCTACTTGTAAAGTAGCTTCTCCACCAGATGCTGTTATTCCACCACCAGATGATTTCCAATAAGAAGAATACCTAGATACATTTTCTATTAATTCTTCTGCTGTGTATTCAGTTCCACCTTTTGTATCCCAAGTATCTCTGTTATGGCAGTATTTACATCTTAATGGACATCCTTGGAAGAATAAGATACTTCTTATTCCAGGTCCGTCTACTGTTCCGAATGTTTCAATTGAATGGATTCTTCCTTTAGTCATATTGCACCTCGTAAAATTAATTATTAAAACTAAAAAAGATAAAGAATATGTATACAAAATTTAAAATTAAGAAGATTATAGATTAACTGCATAAATAAATCTATAAAATAAGAATATTTTATATATTTTATATCTTGACTTTTTAAGTTTTGATTATGTATGTTAATTTTCTAATTATTATTACCAAAAAAAATGATTTTTTGTAGTAAAAGGGTAAAATAAAAAGACTAAAATGAATTTAGTCTTTTTACTTGTATTTTATCAATTAAGCTTAAGCCATTTTTCCGTGGAATGTTCTGTTTATAACATCTAATTGTTGTTCTTTAGTTAATTTGATGAAGTTAACAGCGTATCCTGAAACTCTTATAGTTAATTGAGGATATTTTTCTGGATGTTCCATAGCATCTTCTAAAGTAGCTCTATCAAATACGTTAACGTTTAAGTGATGAGCTCCATCAGTGAAGTATCCGTCCATCATTGATGAAAGGTTAGTTACTCTTTCAGTCATATCTTTTCCTAAAGCACCTGGTACTATAGAGAAAGTATTTGATATACCATCTTGAGAATGCTCGTATGGTAATTTAGCAACTGATGCTAATGAAGCTAAAGCTCCGTTAGTATCTCTTCCGTGCATTGGGTTTGCTCCTGGAGCGAATGGAGCACCAGCTCTTCTTCCATCAGGAGTGTTACCAGTTTTCTTACCGTAAACAACGTTTGAAGTTATTGTTAATATAGATTGAGTATGAACAGAATTTCTGTAAGTTTTGTTCTTTCTTATTTTGTTCATGAAGCTTTCTACTAAGTTTACAGCTATATCATCAACTCTATCATCGTTGTTTCCGTATTTTGGATAATCTCCTTCTATTTCGAAATCAACAGCTATACCAGCTTCGTTTCTTATAGTTCTAACTTTACTATGTTTTATAGCAGATAATGAGTCAGCAGCAACTGATAAACCAGCTATACCACAAGCCATAGTTCTGAATACGTCTCTGTCATGTAAAGCCATTTCTAATGCTTCATAAGAGTACTTATCATGCATGTAGTGGATTACATTTAATGTATTTACATATAAGTTTGCTAACCAATCAGTGAAAGGTTCGAATCTAGCCATTACTTCATCGTAATCTAAGTATTCTGAAGTTATTGGTTCGAATCTTGGTCCTACTTGAACACCTGATTTTTCATCAACTCCACCGTTTATAGCGTATAATAAAGTCTTAGCTAAGTTTACTCTAGCTCCGAAGAATTGCATTTGTTTACCTATTTTCATTGCTGATACACAACATGCTATTCCGTAATCGTCTCCCCAGTAAGGTCTCATTAAGTCATCATTTTCGTATTGAACTGAACTTGTATCTATAGATACTTTTGAACAGAAATCTTTGAATCCTTGTGGTAAATCTTTTGACCAAAGTACAGTTAAGTTTGGTTCTGGAGATGGTCCTATAGTATAAAGAGTATTTAAAACTCTGAATGAGTTTTTAGTTACTAATGTTCTACCATCAACACCCATACCAGCTATTGATTCAGTTACCCAAGTTGGGTCTCCTGAGAATAAATCATTGTAATCTGGAGTTCTTAAGAATTTAACCATTCTTAATTTCATAACGAAGTGGTCCATTAATTCTTGAACTTCTTCTTCAGTTATAGTTCCAGCTTTTATATCTCTTTCAAAGTATATATCTAAGAAAGTAGAAGTTCTACCAAGAGACATAGCAGCACCGTTTTGGTCTTTTATAGCTCCTAGGTAACCGAAGTATAACCATTGTACAGCTTCTCTAGAGTTAGTAGCTGGTACTGATATATCAAATCCATAAGCAGCAGCCATTCTTTTTAATGCTTCTAAAGCTCTTATTTGATCAGATATTTCTTCTCTTAATCTGATTACATCTTCATCCATGCAAGAAACTTCTAATGAGTCTTTTTGTACCATTTTGTCTTGTATTAATTTATCAACACCGTATAAAGCAACTCTTCTGTAGTCACCTATTATTCTACCTCTTCCATAAGCATCTGGAAGACCAGTTATTATACCAGATTTTCTAGCAGCTCTCATTTCAGCAGTATAAGCATCGAATACACCTTGATTATGAGTTTTTCTATATTTAGTAAATATTTCGCTTATTTTTGGATCACATTCGTACCCATAAGCTTTACAAGAAGTTTCAGCCATTCTTATTCCACCATAAGGCATAACAGCTCTTTTAAGTGGTGCGTCAGTTTGGAAACCAACAACAGTTTCTTTATCTTTATCTATATATCCAGGTGCGTAAGCATCTATTGCAGAAACAGTTTTAGTGTCAACATCAAGAGTTCCACCATTTTCTCTTTCTTTCTTGAATAATTTCATTGCTTCGTCCCATAATTGCTTAGTGTTTTCAGTAGCACCAGCTAAGAAAGAAGCGTCTCCTTCATATGGAGTGTAGTTAGCTTGTATAAATCCTCTAACGTCTATTTCTTTAGTCCATCTTCCAGTTTTAAAACCTTGCCATGCGTTCATTAAGATATCCTCCTAAAAGTGATTATTACTATTAATGTAAATAATTAGTTAATTAATGTTGTAATTCAATAAGTAACAACAAATATATTCTAACATAAACACAGTATATTGTATACAAAAAAATATATTGTAAAAATATTGCGTTTTTATAAATAAGAATTATATTTGACTTGTTATACTACATAAATACCCCCCATTTAATGCTTTAAACATTACCTTATAAAATTATTGAAAAAATTATTTTAGCCTATGAGAAAATAAATATAAACCATAGGAAATAAGTAGATATCTATTTTTGAATAAAGAAACATTTTATTGCATAAAGATTAAGTTTTTGAATAGCTATAAATATAGGGGGGAAACAGCATGACTTTAGTTATAATTTTATTTTTAATTGGATTTCTTTTAATCACTAAAGGTGCCGACATATTTATAGAGTGTACAGTACGAATTGGTAAGAAAACTGGAATATCAGAGTTGATTTTGGGTGCTACTATAGTAAGTTTTGCAACTACATTACCAGAGCTAACAGTTTCTGTTTTTGCATCCATGGACAATCATACAACTATGAGTTTGGGGAATGCTGTAGGTTCAATAATATGTAATACAGGATTAATTTTAGGTTTAGTTGCAGTCATTAGCCCTTTCAAAGTTGATAAAAAAATGTTTTTTTCTAAATCAGTTATTTTATTAATTGCGGTGATAGTCTTAATGACTTTGGGAATTAATGGAACTATTAGCCAAGGAGATGGATTATTATTAATTGCATTACTTTCCGTTTATATGTATTCAAACATAAAAAGTGTATCAGGTAAAAATAAAGTTGGTGGATTAAGTAATATGAAAGCAGATTCTTGCAGTAATAGTAAACCAAATAAGCATGAAAATTTAAAAATAGGAGCATTATTTGTTCTTGGATTAATAATGATGGTTATAGGTTCCAAATTGCTAGTGGACAATGGAGTAAAACTTGCTAGCTACATAGGAATTCCCCAAGGGGTAATCAGCTTAACTGTAATAGCTCTAGGTACATCTTTACCTGAACTAGTATCTTCTTTAACCGCAATAAGAAAGAAACATCATGGAATATCAGTAGGTAACATATTAGGGGCTAACATATTAAATATTACTTCTGTTATAGGAATTTCGTCATTAATCAATGATTTACCTATATTAGCTCAAAACATAAGGGTAGATTTTGTCTTTATGATAATTCTTTTATTAACTTTAATAATACCAACAATTAAAAGTAGCAAAATATATAGATTACAGGGGTTGGTATTACTAATAACTTACATAATTTACATAGCTACAATATATTTTACATACTTAGCATAAATATAAATTTTATACATATTTATATAAGGTTTTATTTAGATAATTACGAAAATAAGTGATTAACTGAATAGGACCTTATTTTTGGGTAAAAATATAATTGCATAATATTGAAATAAACTATATAATAGAAAAGTTAATATTTATGATAACGGAAAGGAAATAAATAATTTATGAATATAATAAAATTTGAAGATTTACCAATAAGTGAAGAGATAAAAAGATCAGTAGCGGAACTAGGGTTTGAGGAGCCATCTCCAATTCAAGCTCAATCTATACCAGTAATTTTAACAGGAAAAGATGTTATAGGACAAGCACAAACAGGAACAGGAAAGACGGCAGCTTTCTCTATACCAGTACTAGACATGGTAGATCCTAATAAAAAAAGTGTACAGGCGGTAGTATTATGTCCTACAAGAGAACTTGCAATTCAAGTTTCTAGTGAAATGAAAAAATTAGGTAAATATAAAAGTGGTATAAAGACACTTCCAGTTTACGGCGGGCAACCAATAGATAGACAAATAAAATCATTAAAGAGCGGAGTACAAGTTGTAATAGGAACACCAGGGCGTGTTATAGACCATATAAATCGTAGAACTCTAAAAATGGGCGAAGTGAAAATGTTAGTTCTTGATGAAGCGGATGAAATGTTAGATATGGGATTCAGAGAAGATATTGAGCTAATACTTGAGCAAACTCCAAGTGAAAGACAAACGACATTCTTCTCAGCAACAATGTCAAAAGAAATATTAGACCTAACTAAAAAATATCAAGATGATCCTCAGTTAATAAAAATCGTGAGAAAAGAACTTACAGTACCAAATATAAAACAGTACTATATAGAAACAAGAAGAGCTAATAAATTAGAAGTATTATGCAGATTAGTAGATGTATATAATCCAAAATTATCAGTAGTATTCTGTAATACAAAAAGAGGCTCTGATGAGTTAGTTAGTGAATTACAAGCAAGAGGATACTTTGCAGATGCTCTTCACGGAGATTTAAAGCAAACTCAAAGAGATATAGTAATGGATAAGTTTAGACAGGGGACAATAGATATACTTGTTGCTACAGATGTTGCAGCTAGAGGGATAGATGTTGATGATGTTGAAGCAGTATTTAACTATGACCTTCCACAAGACGAAGAATATTATGTACACAGAATCGGTAGAACTGGTCGTGCTGGTAGAGAAGGTATATCTTTCTCATTTGTATTTGGAAAAGAAGTAAGAAAAATGAAAGATATCGAAAGATATACAAAATCTAAATTAGTTAGACATGATATACCAACAATAGCTGATGTTGAGGAAAAGAAAGTAACTGCATTCTTCAAAGAAGTTAAGGAAACAATAAAAGAAAGTAACTTATCTAAGCAAACTCAATGGCTGGAAAATCTTTGTGAAGAAGAAGGATTAGAAGCTATAGAAATAGCAGCTGCTCTTGTTAAACTTGCTTTAGGTGATGAAGAAAAACAAGAAATAATAGAAGAAAAGTCAAGCTACAGAGATGAATCTGGAAGAAGAGATCGTAAAGATAGAGATAGGGGCGATAGAAAGCGTAGTAGAAGTGCTGAGGCTGGAATGGTAAGATTATTTATAAATGTTGGTAAAAACCAAAGAGTACAGGCTAAAGATGTAGTTGGTGCTATAGCAGGGGAAGCTGGAATACCAGGTAAATTAGTCGGAACTATAGACATATATGATAAATATACTTTTGTAGAAGTTCCAAAAGAAAATGCAAAAAAAGTATTAGATAAAATGAAAAATATAAAAATTAAAGGTAATAAAATTAATATAGAAAAAGCTAATACAAGAAAAAAATAATATAAATAATATAAATGAAAGTAACTTAATTTAATAAATTAAGTTACTTTTTTTATGAATATAAACATGAATAAATTTATAACTTTAGTTGTTGATATATATAATACAAACTGTATATGTTTATGATATAATTTAGATGAGATGTTAACACAATTATCATAATATGAAATCTTTCCTATTTGTATGTATACAAAGGCTATACACCACTTAATGACATTAGAAGAAGGACGTTAAAAGAGGAGACATCCATTCCTTTTAAAATGCAATTCTATCGACATTACAAATTTAGTCAGAAGTATTGTGATAATTATAATAACAAATTATTTTACTTATTTTAAATAAATATAACACTTTTATATTTATTTAAATCTGATAGTTATTTAAATTAGAAAGATAGACTATATTAAATTAATGATAAGTAGCAGTACAATCAAATAAAATAATTATCATTTTTAATACCTCCATACACATGGATCACTTATTTATGTGTCTAGCTAAAATAGGAGGAAATTTATGGATAATAAATTTGATGTAAAAAAATTAATACAAATAAGTTTGTTAATAGCAATAGAGATTATTTTAACAAGATTCTGTTCTATACAAACACCAATAGTTAGAATAGGATTTGGATTCTTACCAATTGCAGTAATAGCAATGATGTATGGGCCATTGAGTGCTGGTATAGCCTATACAATAGGGGATCTTTTAGGAGTTGCCTTATTTCCAACGGGAGCATTTTTCCCTGGATTCACATTAACAGCATTTTTAACAGGAATAGTATACGGAGTATTTTTACATAATAAGCCAATAACATGGCCTAGGATAATAGGTGCAGTTTTAACTGTATGTTTTGTTTTAAATTTAGGATTAGATACTTATTGGCTATCTATAATCATGGGTAAAGGGTATTTAGCATTATTACCAACTCGTATAATAAAAGCAGCTCTTATGATACCATTACAAACAATTATCATAGGAATCATATGGAAAAAAGTTGTAATAAAATTTGTGAAAGTATCACATGCTTAATTTTTTAATTATATTTTAAATTTTAAATGCAAACAATAGAAAATTAATTATATCAAATAATTTAGTAATAGATGTAGTAGATAGTTTACTTAAAAGTGATATAACTGTTAAACTTTATTAAGTAATGACATAATCAGGATATAGTGTGTAGCAGAGCAACCACTGCGAATTTAGATAGAAATGGTTGTATAAAAAATTCATACCAAAACCAGAGTGGCTAGGATTGGAGAAAGTGTCTATCAATCATAAATTTAATAGCTTTAGTGTAAGTAACAAGTGTCTAAGAGTATTTTTATACCTTTAGGCACTTTTTTATTTAAAAAATATAAATTACAAGAATATAATAAGTAAATTATGGAAATATATAGTATATAGGTAATAATAGGTTGTTATGTTGTTTTGAATATTATTAATATACATAATATAACAAAACTAGTTAAATTTCATTGAAGGATACAAAAGACTTTACTAGAATTGATTATTTGTAAATCTTTCGTAAGGGGGGAAATATATGATTAAATGTTATCTTGAAGATAAAATCTTATTAGTGGAAATTTTATCTGCTGAACTTGATCATCATGTAGCTAGAGATGTTCGAGAAGAAGTAGATTCAATTTTAATGAAGAAACAAATTGATTATATAATATTTGACTTTCAATATGTAAATTTTATGGATTCTTCTGGTATAGGAGTAATAATTGGAAGATATAAAAAAATAGTCAATCATGGTGGTAAAGTATCTGTTATAAATATGAATTCTAGAGTGAGAAAATTATTCAATTTATCTGGAATGAGCAAAATTATTAATATTTATGATACCTTTGAAGATGCAATAAATTCTTAATTAAAAGGGGGAACTTTTAGAATGAGTAATATTTTGGAGGTTAAGTTTTCAGCAAAATCAGAAAATGAAAGTTTATCTAGGGTAATTGTTGCATCTTTTGCAGCAAAATTAGATCCAACAATAGAAGAACTGTCAGATATAAAAACTGCTGTATCAGAAGCAGTAACAAATGCCATTATACATGGATATGATGAAGATGATTCAAAATTTGTTTATTTAAGATGTGAAGTTGAAGATAGAATAATAAAAGTAGTTGTAGAGGATAGAGGAAATGGTATAGAAGATGTAGAGGAGGCAATGCAACCTATGTATACATCTAAGCCTGAACTTGAAAGATCAGGTATGGGATTTTCATTTATGGAAAGTTTTATGGATAGCTTAGATGTGGTTTCTATAAAGGGAGAAGGAACTAAGGTAGTGATGACTAAAACTATAGAATTACCTAAATAAAGTCAAAAAAGAATAGAGGTTTGAATATGAGTGTAGTTGCTAAAAAAGAAGAAAAAAGACACTTACTTAGTCATGAAGAAACCTTAGAATTACTAGAAAAAGCTCAAAATGGTGACGAAGAAGCTAAGGAAGTGCTCATATCAAACAACTTGGGATTAGTCAGAAGTGTTGTATCTAAATTTTCTAATATAGGATATGAGAGAGATGACTTATATCAATTAGGTTCTATAGGACTAATAAAGGCTATATATAAGTTTGATCCAACATTTAATGTTAAGTTTTCTACATATGCTGTACCTATGATTCTTGGAGAAATAAAAAGATACTTAAGAGATGATGGAATGGTGAAAGTATCTAGATCACTTAAACAATTAGCAATAAAAGCAAAAGCGCAAGGAGAAGCTTTAACAAAAAAATTTGGCAGAGAACCAACGGTTGAGGAAATCGCAAAAGAACTAGAGGTAGAAAAGGAAGATTTAGTAATGGCAATGGAAGCAAATTTCTCTGTAGAGTATTTACATGGAGTAATACATGAGGAAGAAGGTTCTCCAATTTGTTTAATAGATAAAATTAGTTTGAAAGAAGAAAATAACGAAGAAAAAGTAATAGATAATATATTGTTAAAAGAAGTACTAGGAAAACTAGAAAAAAGAGAAAGACAGATAATTATGCTTAGATATTTTGAAGATAAAACTCAAAGTGAAATTGGAGAAATTTTAAAAATATCTCAAGTTCAAGTTTCAAGAATAGAGAAAAAAGTTTTATTAAAATTAAAATCTTATATAAGTTAATTTAAATACAAAAAAGTTCCTTTGAAAAATCAAAGGAGCTTTTTTGATTATAGAAATATTTAGTTTATTTTTTAATTTTTTTCAAATAATAAATATATATTGCATTTGATTCTTTATAAAAATTGGAGGGAAAAATATATGCCTAATAAGCAACCAGATAAAAATGAATATAAACAATATGTAGAAAAAGTGAGTCCTAAGCCAACTTACTTAAAAAATAGTATTATGGCTTTTTTAGTAGGAGGATTAATTTGCTGTATAGGACAAGGTATTAATGATTTTTATATAAAAATCATTAATTTGGATAAGCTATCAGCGGCTTCTGCTGCATCAATGACATTAATTTTTTTAGGATCCTTTCTTACAGGTTTAGGTGTTTATGACCTTATAGGTAAAAAAGCAGGAGCAGGGTCAATTATTCCTATAACAGGTTTTGCAAACTCAATTGTTTCTCCAGCTATGGAGTTCAAAAAAGAAGGATATGTAACAGGAGTAGGAGCAAATTTGTTTAAAATAGCAGGACCGGTTTTAGTATATGGAATTTCATCATCTATAATATGCGGACTACTATATTATTTCATTAAATTAATTTTTTAATAAATTAAAAATTGATATTTAAGGGTGTGAAATTATGAATAAAAAAAGAATTGGAAAAAGAACTATAAAACTAAATAATATGCCTACAATTATTGCGGCTTCTTCCATTGTAGGCCCCAAAGAAGGACAAGGACCTTTAAAAGATAAATTTGATTTAATTTTGTCTGATGATTTATATGGTGAGAAAACTTGGGAATTGGCGGAGAGTAAAATGGTTCAAACTGTAATGGAAATGAGTGTAAAAAAAGCAAATAAAACATTGGAAGATGTGGACTTTCTATTTGGAGGAGATTTAATAAATCAATTATTTCCAGCGTCTTTTGCAGCTAGAGAATTGGGTATACCTTTTTTTGGTATATATGGTGCTTGTTCTACCATGTCAGAGGGACTGTGTTTAGGTTCTATGGCCATAGACGGAGAATATGCTAAGTATGTACTATGCGGAACTTCCAGTCACTACTGTACGGCAGAGAGACAATTTAGATTTCCTTTAGAACTAGGTAATCAAAAACCAATGACAGCTCAATGGACAGTTACAGGTGCTGGTAGTGTTTTGCTTACCAAAGATGGTAAAGGGCCTAAAATAAAATATATTATACCTGGAAAGGTTATAGATAAGGGAATTGACGATGGAAATAATATGGGTGCTGCAATGGCTCCAGCAGCAATAGATACCATATATTCATATTTTCAAGATACAAAAGATGATCCTAATAGTTTTGATATTATAGCTACAGGTGATTTAGGTAAACTTGGAAAACAAATAGTAATAGATTTATTAAAAGAAATGAAGTTAGATATATCAAAAGTATACACAGATTGTGGAGTGGAAATTTTTAATTTGGAAGAGCAAGATGTGCACTGTGGTGGAAGTGGATGTGGATGTTCAGCCACAGTATTTTGTTCATATATATACGATAAATTACTTAAAAAAGAATTTAATAAAGTTATGCTTGTATCAACAGGTGCTTTATTATCTCCAACAAGTACACTTCAAAAGCAAACTATACCATCAGTAGCTCATGGTGTGGTAATTGTAAATGAATAGGAGGTATGACTTATGTTATTAGATTATATAAAAGTATTTATAGTTGGTGGGCTAATATGCGTAATAGCCCAAATAATGATGGATTATTTTAAGATGCAGACCCCTTATGTAATGGTTACTTATGTAAGTTTAGGCGCTATTTTAACATTTTTAGGAGTATATGAGCCTATAGTTAACTTTGGAGGTTCAGGTGCAACAGTACCTATAATAGGATTTGGATATTCATTGGCAAAAGGAGTTATGAAAGGAATAGAAACAGATGGACTTTTAGGGGTATTTACAGGAGGTGTAAGTGCTACAGCTGGAGGTGTGGCAGCTGCCATATTCTTTGGTTATGTAATATCTGTAATATTTAATCCTAAAACAAAACCATGATAAAAAAACTTCCTTATTACTAAGGAAGTTTTTATTTATCTATTTACTCATTAACTTGATCAGTACCTTCTGTTGTATTATCTACTGGTTTATTTCCTGAGTTATCTTCATTGCCTCCATCAGTATTATTACCACCTGTATCTTCAGGAGGTGTTGGTTCTTCTGGTTTTTCTGTATTGTCTTCGTCTGGAGGATTATCCCCATCTCCAGCATTATCAGTATTTGGACTTTCTTCATCAGGCTCTTTCTCTTGAACTGGAGGTGCCTGAGTAGTTGCACGTTTAGGATATGTTCCTTCAATAAATGCAGCATTTACACCGTAAGATGAAGTTCCACCATCTACTGGATTTATTTTAGTAAAATAAACACCGTCAGGTTTAGTAAAGCTTTCTACAGGCGTTAGGTTTTTGTGTATAGGAGTCATAACACTTGACCAAAGGGCAGCTGCTGTAGAACTTGTTCCAATAACACTTTCTCTAGGTTTTCCTGTTCCAGCATCATCACCTATATATGTTGCGCCAACATAGTATGGAGTATAACCAGCAAACCAAACGTCTAAAGCATCATTAGTAGTACCTGTTTTACCTGCAACAGCCATATTATCTATAGATGCATTTTTACCAGTTCCTTCTTTA
This sequence comes from Terrisporobacter vanillatitrophus, assembly GCF_051148895.1. Classification (GTDB taxonomy): domain Bacteria; phylum Bacillota; class Clostridia; order Peptostreptococcales; family Peptostreptococcaceae; genus Terrisporobacter; species Terrisporobacter vanillatitrophus. The sequence goes on along the minus strand of NZ_CP154625.1, from coordinate 3,658,259 downwards.
ACAACGGCTTGAAGCATATCAGTTATAACATAAGCTACATCTTCACTTACCACTCTATTTTCTTGTGGATTAGATTTAGCTATTAAGTTACCATCATAAGTTTCAATTGTAGTAAATACTGTAGGTTCTATGTAATTACCACCATTAGCTAGTGTACCATATGCAGAGGCCATTTCTAGTGGAGATATACCATGAGACATACCACCTAATACTAGAGAAGGGAATTGTCTATCTGTATCCTCCTTATCAGTTTTGCTATCCTTTACAGTAGTTATACCAAAATTTTCAAGGTAATCTATCATTACATCAATACATTCGTTATATGAGCCACCTAATGTTTCACCTACTTTTACTGCAATAGTATTTGATGACATGGCTAAAGCTTTACGTGCACTCATCATACCGGATCCAGCAGTAGTAGTTTTTGGATTCCATTTTTGATTTTTTTCAAATTTATATCCACCTCTTGCATCACTAAATGCACTAGATTGTGTAGTTTCTAAAGTATCTATGGCAGGTGTATAAACTGATAAAGGTTTTATAGTTGATCCAGGTTGTTTTGGATTAGTAGCTCTATTTAAAGTTCTTTTACCTTTAACATATCTACCACCTATTAATGACTTAATTTGACCTGTTCTATAGTCTAATATAACCATGGCTGATTGAGGCTGAACAACTCCATCAGCACCTTTTTCAGAGCCAGGGAAATTACTTTCATTATCATATTGTGTTTCTAGGTTTTTTTGCATACCAGCATCTATAGTAGTAGAAATTCTAAGTCCACCATTATAGTACATGTTTTGTGCTTCTTCTTTTGTATATCCTTGGTTCATTAAAGCTTCTAATACTTCAGAATAAACATAGTCTTCAACAGAGGAAACAACCGTTTCTTTAACTTTTGGTAGCTTTATTTCAATTGATGCAGCTACTTCTTTGTCATATTGTTCTTGAGTAATATAACCTAATCTTAGCATTTTTGATAAAATAGCTTTTTGTTTTTCTTTAGCAGCTTCTCTAGGTGCGGCTTTTCTAACAACAATAGTTTTATGCATCAATTGATTATATGTTTCACTATCGATTAAGCCCCAAGAGTATATTTTTTGTACCATTTGTAATTCTACTTCAGTTGGCTCATCCCAAGTATCATCTGTTGTATTAGTATAGAATAATAATTTATTTTCTACATCTTCTTTAGTTTCAGTTCCATCTAACTTTTCTTTTATATATGGCGAATACCTACCTGGATTATTAGTAGCAGCCATTAATAGAGCAGATTCACCTGGAGTTAGATCACTAGCTGATTTGCTAAAGTAACCTTGAGCAGCAGCTTCAGAACCATATAAACCATTACCAACATAAAAATTGTTTAAGTAAGCAAGTAATATATCGTCTTTAGACATTGTTTTACTCATTTCAAAAGCATAGTAAATATCTTTTATCTTACGAGTGATACTTTGTTCTTGAGATGTAATTAAAAGTTTCGAAAGCTGCATTGGTATTGTTGAACCACCTTGCTTATTGCCCATAAGAGTATTTGCTACAGAACGTATTAAACCTTTTATGTCTACGCCGTTATGTTCATAAAAACGCTCATCTTCTGCGGCTATTAAAGCATGTTGCAAATCCTTACTAATATCTTTTATATCACCTACAGGTTCCTTCTTGTCAGAAGTTTGTGCTTTTGCTAGTAAATTACCATCAGCATATAAAATTTCTGTTGTTTGGTATGTTTTTTTATCTAAGTAAGCTTTATTAATAGTTTCTGTATTTCTAAGTGAAGCAAACACAATACCAGATACTGCTGCTACACCGACTACTAAAAATACTAAAAATACTAGAGCGACTGTTTTAACACCTTTAAACCTTCCAGAATTTTTTTGACTAGAAGTTTTTCTTTTACTACTAGAACTACTCGATTTGCTCGAGACTTGAGATGTATTTCTTTTATCTGAAGAGCTTACTTTTCTTCTCTTGATTTTATTTTTATCATCACGATTATCTCTTCCCATAAGATTAACCTCCTTATTTTAATGAATAATTATAACATATTTAAGGATTTTTACAAAATTTCCTTTATGCTAATTTCAGTTTAAGTAAAAGATACAATATAATTATACATTTATAATATACAAATAATAAAGTAAAATTATTAATTTTATACAATAATTAGTAAAAATATTTGATTTTAAGTATAACATTAAATTATGTTAATATTTATATATTCACAAAATAATTAAAAAATATTTATTTATATTTTAGTTTATACTGTTAGTATTAACTATTTTTTAATTATTTAAAAAGATATAAAAAAATTAAAAAAGAACTGCTTTTAAGCAGTTCTTTTAATGAGATTATTCTAACATCCATTTAATATAAACACCATATCCTATAGTAGGATTATTCTCTAAAGCGTGTGATACAGCACCAACTATCTTATTACCTTGTACTATTGGAGTTCCACTCATTCCTTGTACAATACCACCAGTTTCTTTTAAAAGCTGAGGATCAGTGATTCTAATTTTAATTCCTTTTGAATCAGGCTTTCTTTGCTTTTCAATATTAATTATTTCTATATTGTACTTTTTGCAAATATTATTTCTATCTTGTAAAATAATTTGAGCTTTTCCTAATTTAACTTCCTCTATTTCTGCAACTTTATATTTTTTGTAGTTAGATATATCAATATTATTAACTTCACCTTTAATACCAAAAGTAGTATTATCTTCAAACTCACCAATTACATTATCTTTTGTAGCACTTATACAACCAACATTACCTTTGGATGACTTTTTAATATTTAAATTATTGGTGAAAGAAATACAACCTTTTTTTATAGGAATTTTTTTAGTAGTTCCAATGTTAATAGAATGAGCTACTGCACCAAATTCCTTTGTATCAGGATTAATATAAGTTAAAGTAGCAAAACCTGATATTAAGTTATTAAAATTAATTTTATCTAAGGCATTTTTATCACATTTTAAACAAAAAACTGAATTTTCTCTTCTTATTAAAACTGATATATCATCAGTTTTTCTTATAGAAGAGATGACGTAATTAAAATCTTCGTAAGAAGCAATATCATTATCTTCAACTTTTAAAATAGAATCTCCTACTTTTAGAGGACAACCATTAACTTCATTTCTGACAATGATATTTTTTAATTGCGCATCAATTTGTAATATATTTCCCATTGGTATTAAGTATTCGCAATCACTTTTTTCTAAGGATTGTGAATAAATAAAATTATTTGAGAAAAAATATAGAAAAACATAAAAAAATATTAAAACTAAACCATTAATTTTATTTTTTATTTTTTTTAAAGTAATTTCATCTTTTAAATTTTTATTTAAAATATAAAACACCTTCTTTCTATCATGTGTTCATGTTGGTGCTTTAATATTATGTTGCTCAGTATAAAAGTTTTAATCCTTGGAAATGAGTTTCAACAAGGCCGAAGATTTCATAAAAAAACAAAGGATAATTTAAAATGGCTAAATTTAAAGGACAAAAAAATAAAAAAAATAAAAACATGTAATTTTTTGCAAAATATGTTTTTATTTTTTTTATTTTTTTCTTTTCTTATATTTCTTTCTTTGTGCATTCATATATTTAAAATCTTAATAAAGCTTTATAATTACTTATAAATTTAGATATATAAATATATATGTTAAAAATAGAAAATAAAAAACTATTATGATAAATAAGCCAATGGAAAGTGGAAATAATAACTTATATTAAATATTATAAAAAAAGAAAGGAAGGCTTATGAAGGTTTATAAAGTATCTCTCATTATCATAATGATTTTAGGCATAATTTTTATAGGAAAGTCAGATCCAATGAAAAACTTATATAAAAATAGTGCATCTATAATTACAGGATTAAAAATAGATGACAAAAATAAACACTCAACTAAAAATGAAAATGCAAAGAAAAAAGAAAAAGTTGAGAAATATTTAATTTGTATAGACCCAGGTCATCAAGCTAAGGGTGATTGGAAAAGTGAACCTGTTGGTCCAGGGTCGTCATACCAAAAAGCTAGAGTTTCTTCTGGTACAGTTGGGATAAGTACAAAAAAACCAGAATATATTTTGAATTTAGAAGCATCTGAAGTTTTAAAACATATATTAATAAGTAAAGGCTTTGACGTTATTATGACGAGAGAAAGTCATGATGTTAGTATAAGCAATCTAGAAAGAGCTACATTTGCTAATGATCATAATGCAAATATGGTGATTAGAATCCACGCTGATGGTTCTGACGATACATCAATAACAGGTGCATCTATTTTAATTCCATCACAAAAAGGTAAATATACATCATCAATCTTCGAGGCTAGCTATGAATGTGCCAATTTAATCAAAAATAAAATGGACAATGGAGGATTTAAAGTTAATGGAATCTTTGAAAGAGATGACTTAACAGGATTCAATTGGTCCAAGGTGCCAGTAGTATTAGTAGAAATGGGATTTATGAGTAATTATAATGAAGATGAAATGATGTCTAATAAAGATTATCAAAGAAAAATGATGCAAAGTATTGCTGACGGAGTAGAAGAGTATTTTCAGACTAATTAAAGTGGTGATATAAATGAAAAATCGTTTAGAAAAAGCTTGTGGTAGAATAATATCTCAGACTTTTAGAGTAGTGAATCCTATTAAAAAGAAAATAATAAATACAAACTGCGAAGTACATTTATTTATTCAAAAAAGTGCATTAGATGTACTAAGAGATGAAGGATATGAAAAACAATTTCAATTTTATAATAATTTTGAGTCATATATAAATAAAGGGTTAGTATGGGCTGACCAAGATTTTAAGTCATATTTTCATTTTTATAATCCAGAAGACAAAAGAGGAATGTATGGACATACTACTAATGCCATGACATTAGCAGATACTTATTATAAAAATGCATTACACTTTATTAATAAAGATGATTATGTAAATGGAATGGCTTATTTTGGGGCTATGTGTCATGTGATTCAAGATGTAACCATACCTCAACATGCTAAAAGAAAACTACTAGATAGTCATAAGCAATTTGAGAATTATGTAAAATTAAATTATAGAAAAGTAAAACGCTTTAAAACTAAGGAAGGTCCTTTAGTTTATAATAGTGTAAGCGACTATATAGAGTCTAACTCTAGAAGTGCTTTGAACTTTGATTATATGTACAAAAATGTACACGAAGATAAAACTAAGTTTTATCTAGTAGCTTTTAATGCCCTAAATCTTGCCCAAAGAAGTACAGCTGGATGTATGCTAATGTTTTATGATGATTTAGATATGATAAGAAAAAAAGAAAAAGTAAATAAACATAACTAATCAATAAAAGAGTTAACTTAAAAAAATTAAGGTGACTCTTTTTATTTATATAAACATTATTGTACTTATTGAAAAAGGAAAAAATAATAAATATACATTTTTATTAAAATGAAATATAATAGTATAGATATTATAGACAAAAAATTTATGAAGAGGTGTGAAAATGCTTGTAGTAGAAAATGTCAGTCATGGATTCGGGGCTAGAGTTATACTAGAAAATGTATCTTTTAGACTTAAAAAAGGTGAACATATAGCACTTGTTGGTGCAAATGGAGAAGGTAAATCTAGTTTTTTAAATATAATAACAAAAAAACTTATGCCAGACGCAGGGAATATAAAATGGTCTTCAAGAGCAACTGTTGGTTATTTAGATCAGCATTCAGTTCTTGAAAAAGGAAATACAATAAAAGATATTCTTAGGGGTGCCTTTAAGCACATGTTTGAATTAGAGCAAGAAATGCTTGCTATGTATGACAAAATGGGTGAAGCAAGTGACGAGGAGATGACTAAACTTCTTGAGGAAACTGCTGAAATCCAAACAATATTAGAAAATAGTGGATTCTATACAATAGATGCAAAAATCCAAGAAGTAGCTAACGGATTAGGTCTTGGAGAAGTGGGATTAGATAGAGATGTTGATGATTTAAGTGGAGGACAAAGAACAAAAGTACTTTTAACTAAATTACTTTTAGAAAGTCCAACAATACTTATACTTGATGAGCCTACTAACCACTTAGATGAGGAACATATAGTATGGCTTACTAGATATCTTCAAGAATACGAAAACAGCTTTATCTTAGTATCACATGATGTTCCGTTTATAAATGATACTTGTAACGTAATTTATCATATAGAAAATGGTGAACTTACTAGATACAAAGGTAACTACGATGAGTTTGTAAGACTTAATGAAATTAAGAAAAAACAAGAAGAAAGTGCTTACGAAAGACAAGTTGAAGAAAGACGAAAACTTGAAGATTTCGTGCAAAGAAATAAAGCAAGAGTTGCTACACGTGGAATGGCTAACTCAAGACAAAAGGTTCTAGATAAAATGGAAGTTTTAGAAAGACCAAAAGAGAAAATAAAACCAACATTTAACTTTAGAAATGCTAGAGCAGCTTCTAGATTTATATTCCAAACAGATAACTTAGTATTAGGTTACAATGATCCTTTAACTAAACCATTAAACTTCCAATTAGAAAGAGGACAAAAAATAGCTCTTAAAGGGATGAATGGTATAGGTAAGTCTACGTTACTAAGAACATTACTTGGAATGCAAAAAGCATTTGATGGTTCAGTACAGTTAGGCGATTATTTAGAAGTAGGATACTTTGAGCAAGAGTCTTCAAAGGACAACTACAACACTGCCTTAGACGATGTATGGAATGAATATCCAGTATTAACAAACTATGAAGTAAGACAAGCATTAGCTAAATGTGGCCTTTCAAATGAGCACATAACTTCTCAAGTTAGAGTTTTAAGTGGGGGAGAAGCAGCTAAGGTTAGACTTTGTAAGTTAATGCTTAAAGATATAAACTTCTTAGTACTTGACGAGCCTACTAACCACTTGGACGTAGAAGCTAAGGATGAATTAAAGAAAGCAATAAAAGAGTTCAAAGGAACTGTTTTATTAGTTTGTCATGAACCTGAATTCTATAGTGATATAGTAGATAATGTGTGGAATATAGAAGATTTCACTACTAAAATAGTATAAATTTAATTTTAAAAATATGAGCAACGGTATATTTATATATCGTTGCTTAAAAAGTATAAAGGGAAATATAAAATTTATTTCAAGGGGAGTATAAATGAAAAGATTATTAAATATCTTAATTTCATTTTCAATGGCTATTTTTATAATTAGTGGTTCAGTCATATTAGGTTTAAGAAGCAAAAGCTTATATTACTATGATGTTAAAAAATTAAACATAAGTGAAATGAGTGGATTTACTGAAGAAGAAATTAAGCTAAATTATGATTATTTAATTGATTATAATCTAAATAAAAATGTGGAAGAATTTCATTTACCAACAATTAAATATTCTAAAGAAGGAAAAATTCATTTCGAAGAAGTAAGGAATATTTTTCAGATAGTTAAAAATGTGTTTTATATAAGTGGACTAATTTCTGTTTTGGGCATTATTCTAAGTATTAAAAATAAAAATATAAAATTTTTAAATACTGCATCAATAATGACCATATTGTTACCAATAATTACAGCAATTCCACTTATGATTAATTTTAATTATTTCTTTATAAAATTTCATGAGGCCGTATTTTCCAATGATTATTGGATTTTTGATCCGAGTATAGATCCAGTAATTAATATGTTGCCACAGGATGTATTCTTCCATATAGGAATATTTATTTTATCGATAATACTTATGATAAGTATTTTGCTACAAATATCTTATAGAGTGTTGAATAAAAGATATAAATAATGAAAAATGATACCAACGGATTTAATTTAAAATCAGTTGGTATTATTTTTATTATGTAGATTATTAATCATCTTTTTTAGTTATATTAATAATATCTTTAAATTTTCCAATAATATAATCATAGTTATCTCTTCTGTGAGGAAGAGTACAGTTAGAGCAATCTTTAATACCCCTATCAGTATATCTAAAATTGCCTCCGCACTTATCTTTTAAGGCATAAAGGGGACAATAACAAAATAGACAATTAAAATTGTCAGGATCATTTGTTTTATGACAAGGAAAGTATTCACATTCTTTATGATTAAAGAATTTATAATTTTCACTCATAAGATAAAACCTCCTAGTATTAATAATTTAATTATACTAAATATTAACTTTAATGGTATAATTATAAAAAATTATTATTTATTTAGTTACAAAAAATATAGCAAAGAAAATGATTTTAAACATATACATACATTAAGATGAAGAGGTGTAAAAATGGAAAAACAACAAGAAAGAGCCTTACTTATAGGACTTAATATAACAACAAATGTGAAAAAAATAGATGACATAGATATAAATGAATCAATGGAAGAATTAAAAGAATTAACTAAGGCTGCTGGAGCAGAAGTTGTTGGAAGTTTAATTCAAAATAGACCATCTATTGATGCAGCATACTATGTTGGAAAAGGTAAGGTAGAAGAACTTAGAGCATATTGTGAAGCTACTGAAGCTACTATGGTAATTTTCAACGATGAATTATCAGGAGCTCATATAAGAAACTTAGAAGAAGCTATAGGTAGAAAAGTTATAGATAGAACTACACTTATATTAGACATATTTGCTCAAAGGGCCCTAAGTAAAGAAGGTAAGCTACAAGTTGAACTTGCTCAGCTTAGATATAGAATGCCAAGACTTTATGGTATGGGCGGAGAGATGAGTAGAACTGGTGCTGGTATAGGAACAAGAGGACCAGGAGAACAAAAATTAGAAATAGACAAAAGAATTATACTAAATAAAATAGCAGATATAAGAAGAGAATTAAAAGAAGTATCAAAAAATAGAGAAACTCAAAGAGTTCAAAGAATGAAATCAAATATTCCAATAGTTGCATTAGTTGGATATACAAATGCAGGAAAATCCACTTTATTAAATGAATTAATAAAAACACATAAAGATTATGAAGAAGAAAAAGAAGTATTTGTAAAAAATATGCTATTTGCTACACTAGATGTTACTTTAAGAAAAGCAACTCTACCTAATAAAAGAGATTTCTTAGCTGTAGATACAGTTGGGTTTGTAAGTAAGCTTCCACATGACTTAGTAAATGCTTTTAAAGCTACACTAGAAGAAGTTAAATATGCAGATTTAATACTTCATGTTATTGATGCAACTAATAGTAGTTATGAACTTCAAAAGCAAACAACAGAATCTGTTTTAAAAGATTTAGAAGTTGGCGACAAGAAAACAATTATAGTATATAACAAGGTTGATAAGCTAGAACTTGATATTTATCCAAAAAATCAAAAAGATAAGGTATATATTTCTGCAAAAAAAGGAATAAATATGGATAAATTATTAAAACTAATTGAAGAAGCCTTAATGGAAGATACTTATGAAGTAAGTCTTCTGCTTCCTTATGAAAGAGGAGATGTATTTAGCAAAATAAAAGATAAATATAATGTTAATGATTTTAATTATGAAGAAAATGGTATTTCTGTTGATGTAAATTTAGATGAAGAAGATTATAATATATATAAGGACTATATAAAATAATTTTGGGTAATAAAATGGATATAAATTGGAGTAATATCGACCAACTTGAAGATCACTTCATTACCTATCTTCTTTATAAAGAGTCCAAAACAGTACCACAAATAAGTAAAATTAGAAACATATCTACAATGGAAGTAAAGGATCAACTAATTAAGGCAAAACTAGAGATGAAGTCAATGTCTAAGAATAAAATTGAAAACTCTAAAGATATATTAGATAAGTACTTGGAGTTAGAGAAATCTGAGAGACTTGATTTTATTGATGAACTAGGGTTAGATGAAGACAGGATATTAAAATTCAAAAGAGAACTTTATAAAAGAATCAGGCTAGAAAAAAATGCTGAAGATCTAATAATTTTAATATGGACTACTGGGGAGTTAAAAGAGGAAAAATATTTAGATTTATTGCACTCTCTAACAATGCATAGACATTCAGACATTAGAAGAATTACATACTCAGCTATTAGAAAAATCCAGTCACCTAAAAGTAGATTATGCTTAGAAAAAGGATTATATGATTCTAATCCACAAACTAGACAGTATTGTGCAAAAGCTTTATCTGTAGTTGGCAACAATAACAGTTTACTAATTTTAAGAAAACTATTATTGAAAAGCAATCACGAAAAAGAATATGTATTAAGAGCTTATGAAGAAGCAATCAAAGTTCTTGAGGAGGAAAGTTTTTAGTAGTATCAGCAGCAGACAACTTAATAATTAATTGTTATCAGAGATTTATCTCCGTAATTTAACAAAATGTAATGAAAAATAATTCAAAGGTTAATAGGAGGGGTTTTAAAATGATAGTAAGACGTTGTGCAGGTGGAGTTGTTTTTTACGCAAATAAAGTACTTTTATTAAAAAATGATAGACATGAATGGACATTACCAAAAGGAAAAGTTATTGAAGGTCAATTGGCAGCAGATAGCGCTGTAAGTAGAGTAAAGAACGAGACAGGAGTAAATGCTTGTCCATTAGTAGTAGCAGGAGATACTATGTATGAATTTTACTCAAGAACTAGAAAACAACAGGTTTGTAATGCCATAGTATGGTACGTAATGGAAGCTGAAAACCCAGAATACATAATAAGAGAAGACTTTTTAGATGGTGGTTTCTATAAAATAAAAGATGCTATGGATATGTTAGCTCATAACAAAGAAAAAGCGTTAGTTGATGTTTCATATAAAAAATATAAAGAAGAAAAGAAAAGTAATACAGAAATTGCAAAGTAAAATATAATATAATTAAATAAGAAAATTCAAGAAAGGGTGAACCCCTTTCTTTTTTATAATACAGGAGGAATTGATGAGTAGTTATAAAACATTACATAAGTTTGGAGAAGACGAGTATATAGTTGAAAAGTCAACATTTATAGGATATGCAAAACCAATAAAGACAGAAGAAGAAGCTATAGAGTTCGTTAATGAGATGAAGAAAAAACACAAGGATGCAACTCATAATGTGTGGGCTTATACTGTTGGGGAAAATATGAACATACAAAGATATAGTGATGATGGCGAACCTCAAGGTACAGCAGGTATTCCTACTTTAGAAGTAATAAAAAAGGAAGATTTAAGAGATGTAGTAGTTGTTGTAACAAGATATTTTGGAGGAATAAAATTAGGGGCAGGAGGATTAGTTCGTGCTTATACTAAAGGTGCAAAAATAGGCATAGAAGCAGGAATTGTAATTGAAAAAGTTAAATATACTGAAGTAAAGATTAAAATTGAATACACACAACTTGGTAAAATACAAAATGAAATAATGAATCTTGGTTTTACAGTTAAGGATACTATATATTCAGAAGAGGTAGAAATAATAGTATACTCAAAGGTTCAGGATGTAGAATCATTAAAAGATAGAATAATCGATATAACAAGCGGAACAGCAGATGTAAGTTTAGGAGATGAGTACTATTTATCAGAAAAGGATGGTCAATTAATACTTTAAATTAGTTTATAAAAAGGGAAGTAAACTAATTTAAAATGAAAAAATGCATTACTGGGGGGGAGTTATGTTAAAAAATATAGTATTAATTATTTTATGTAATTTATTAATGTATTTTGTCATAATGATAGTCACAAGAATTAATAAAAGAAGATTTAATAAATATTCTACTGAAAAAAGTAAAGAGAATAAGATAAAAGAATTAAATGCAAAAGTAAGTTATTTGGAAAAGAAATTATTTATTCAAGATATCTTAAATCATATAAATGTAGAAAGTGAAATTAATGAAAAAATTTACTATGCTAATAAAATCATTGAAGCATATAAAGATGAACCTATAGGATACTATTTTAGAGGAAACTTATATATAAAGTTTGAAAGGTACGAAGAAGCAATAAAAGATTTTGATAAAACTATTCACCTTGATGATAACTACAAAGAGGCATATAGATGTAAGGGAGTTTGTTTATCTAGACAAGGTTATTACTATGAAGCTATACAAAATTATAAAAAGGCTATAGATATTGATGAAAATTATGAAGTTGTTCACTATAATATGGGTGTTTGTTATTCTAAATTAAAAAAATATGCAAAGGCTATAGACTCTTTTACAAAAGCTTTAGACTTGGATGAAAACGATGTTAGTGCATATTATAATAGGGGAAGAAACTATAGTAGGATGACTAGATATGAAGATGCCGTAGAAGATTTTACAAAAGCCATAGAATTAGAAAAATTTGATGATAGGTTATATTACAATCGAGGAATTGCTTATTCACTTTTAGAAAAGCATGAAGAAGCATTAAAAGATTATAAAAAAGCTATTGCTATTAATCAAGACTTTGGGGATGTATATTATTATGCAGCCTTTTCTTATTATTTATTAGAGGAATATTATGAGGCTATAGAATATTTTACTATAGCTTTAGAAATGAATAGTGAGTATGAGCAAGCCTACTATGGCAGGGCTTTGGTAAATCTGAAAATAGATAATTACCAAGAAGCAGTAAAAGATCTTAGTGAAGTGTTATATTTAAATGATAATAATGCAAAAGCTTATTATAAAAGAGGCTTTGCTTTAGATAATTTAGGTAGACATGAAGAAGCTATAAAAGATTTTACAAAAGCTATTGAATTAGATTACAAAAATGCAAATATTTATTATAATAGAGGTACTTCCAAATCATTAATGAGAGATTTAGAAGGAGCAAAAAAAGACTTAACTACTGCTTTAACATACGATTCTGAAGAGTTTAGGATATATGATGTAAGAGGTATAATAAATTTAGAGCTTGAGAAATATGAAGAGGCTATAGATGATTTCACTTCTTCATTAAGTTTACTTCAAAGTTCTATATCCTATTACTATAGAGGTTTATCATATTATGAACTGAGACAATATGATAATGCCATAGCTGATTTTACAAAGTCCATAGAAATAGATCCAGATGATTTAAAAGCATATCAAAACAGAGGAGATGCTTATTGTAATATGGGGAATTATGATGAGGCAATAAAAGATTTTGCTATGGTATCTCAATTGGAAGAAGATTTAAAATAAAATTTTAGGTACTAAATCTTGTGAAAGATATAGTACCTTTTTTATTTATTATTGTTATCATAAATACCTTTTTTTATTTCATATAGTCCTATGAAAAATAAAAATACTCCAAAGGCTTTTCGTAGTATTTCTGAGTTTAAATGTTCAGCTAATAAAGATCCACCTATGGCAGCCGCCATGCCAAAAATAGCTATTGGAAGTACTAACTCATATTCCACATTTTTATTTTTTATATGGATAATTAATGCTGCAATAGTCATGGGTATGGAAGAAATTAAGTTTATACTTTGTGCCAACTTAGGGTCTATATTTGCAAATAAGACCAAGGCAGGAATTAGTATGGTTCCACCGCCCATTCCCATTCCGCCAATAATTCCAGCAAAAAATCCAATTATACCAACAAGCATTAAAACACCATCCTACATGCTGCAATTATCATTACTATACCAAATCCGATTCTTAAAAATTTCCCATTTACTTTGTTTAAAAGTTTTGCACCAATAATCCCACCAAGAATGCTACCTATAGCTGCTTGTATAGTTAAATTTATATTGAAGGTACCTTTTGATATGTAGATAACTGAACTAGTTGTAGACAAAAATATAATTACTGCAAGAGCAGTAGAGTGGGATTTATGTTCTTCAACTTTTAAAATATTGTTTAGTATGGGGACTAATAAGGTTCCACCACCAGAACCAAAAACACCATTGATAAATCCAGTAAATAAACCTATTACAGAATTTTTAATATTAAAGGGAGTGGATTGTTTTTTCATAAAAATTCACCTACCTTGAATTAGTTTTAACCAAAATCGGAATTTTATTTAATAAATAATGAAATTCTGTTAAAAGATTATTTAATATTATGCATACAAAATATAATAAGGATATATGCTATAATAAACTTAAAAATGTTTGGTGAAAGGGGCAAAATTATGAACAGAAGTGAAAAAATTAAAAAAACTGTTGAATGGCTAAGAGAAAAAGTAAAGGAAGCTAACTGTAAAGGATTAGTAGTTGGAGTTTCAGGAGGAATAGATTCAGCAGTAGTTGCAAACCTTATAAAAAAAGCATGTCCGGATAACTCTATAGGTGTTATAATGAGCATAAATAGCAATCCAAAAGATAGAGAAGATGCACTTAAAGTAATTAACGGATGTGGAATTGATTATATAGATCTTGACTTAACTGAACCACAAATGGCAATTAGAAATACAGCTTTAAATGCATTAAAAGAAAAAAATTTATTTAATCCAGATGGAGAAAGAACGGCAGATTCAAATTTAAGAGCCAGAGTTAGAATGTGCACATTATACACTGTTGCAAATGATTTAGGATATTTAGTTGTAGGAACAGATAATGCAGCAGAGGTACATACTGGATACTTTACAAAATATGGAGATGGTGGAGTAGATTTAGTACCTATTGCAAACTTAACAAAGTCTGAAGTTTATGAATGGGCAAAAGAACTTGGAGTACACGAAGATGTAATAAATAAAGCCCCATCAGCAGGTTTGTGGGAAGGACAAACTGATGAAAATGAAATGGGAACAACTTATAATATGATAGACAAAGTAGTTGAAGGAAAAAGAGATGAGGTTCCAGAGAAGGATTTAGAAATAATAGATAGACTTCATAGAATAAGTGAGCATAAGAGACAAGTTGCACCTAATCCACCGATATTTGATTAAATTTAATATAAAAGTATCAATAATAAGTACATACATTTACTAATTTGATTTTTTATGTTAAAATTTACGGTGTTAATAACATTTAATTTTAATGTGGTAAACACATAAGAAATAAGGAGTGGAACTATGGGTCGTATAGGAAACATTATCAATAGAAAAGGTAAACAAGATGCTAAAAGAGGAGCAATATTCACTAAGCATGCAAGAGCTATAACTGTTGCAGCTAAAGAAGGTGGAGGAGATCCAGAATACAATGCAGCTTTAAAAACAGCTATAGATAAAGCTAAAGCTGATAATATGCCAAATGATAATATAAGTAGAGCTATAGCAAAAGGTGCTGGAGCTGGTGCAGGTGAAGACTACTTCAAAAACACTTACGAAGGATATGGACCAGGTGGAGTAGCTGTTATAGTTGAAACATTAACAGATAATAAAAACAGAACTGCTGGTAACATGAGATACTACTTTGATAAAAATGGTGGTAACTTAGGAACTACTGGTTGTGTTGGATTTATGTTCGATAGAAAAGGACAAATATTAATAGCTGCTGAAGGTGTATCTGAAGATCAACTTATGGATGATGCTTTAGAAGCTGGAGCAGATGATATAATAACAGAAGAAGACGGATTCGAAGTTGTAACAACTCCAGAAGACTTCAATATGGTTAAAGATGCGCTATTAGAAAAAGGATATGAATTCGTATCTGCTGATGTAAAATTAGTGCCTCAAACTACAACTGTATTATCTGAAGAAGGTCAAGTTAAATCTATGGAAAAATTAATAGACTTACTTGAAGACGACGATGATGTACAAAATGTATTCCATAACTGGGAAATAACAGAATAGTCATATAAAACATAGTAATTTCAACGTTTTAATTAATGTATAGTTATGATATACATTAAAAAATGAGCTTGATTACGACATACGTTTAAGATTTTTTTAATCTTGATTATGAAATACCTCTTTTTATAGAAATATATAAATTTCTATGAAAGGAGGTATTTTTTATGCAATTAAATGAGTTACTAGAAGAGTTTGTATTTGATTTACAAGCAAGAAACATTTCAATAAGAACTATAAAAACATACCGAAATAATATTAATCAAACATTTGCATACCTAAAAAGTGAGTGTGAAATACATACCCTTGATGAAATAAATCCAAGGCATATTAAAAATTATGCAACATTTATGAAACGAAAAGGAAACAAAGCAAGTTACATAAACAACGTTTATAAATCTCTTAGAGCATTTTTTAAATATTGTAATAATGAAGAATACATAAACACTAATCCAATGGAAAAAGTTAATTGGCAAAAGGAAGGTAAAACAGTAATTGAAACATTTACAGATGAAGAAGTAAAAGAAATGTTGAGTTACTACAAAGGAAGAGATTTTATGAGCATAAGAAATAAGACTATTATATACTGCTTAGTTGATTTAGGTATTAGAGCAAATGAACTTTGTGAAATGGATAGCTTAAATATATTTGAAAACAACTTAAAAATAGTTGGAAAAGGTGATAAAGAAAGATTTTTACCCATATCACCTGTTTTGAAAAAACAGATGATGAAATACGAAAGAGCAAAGGCTAGTTATTATAAAAATAATATCATGAAATATACTAATTATTTTTTATCTTATAGAGGTAATCCATTAACCATAGAAGCAATAGAACGAGTTGTAAGGCTATGTGGAGCGGAATGTGATGTACGAGGTAACATAAGGTGTTCACCGCATACATTTAGGCATTATTACTCACAAAGGCATTTAAAAAATGGACTAGATATTTATACTTTATCAAGATTATTAGGTCATGAAACTGTAAGCATTACAAAAAGATATCTTCAATCAATAAAAGATAGTGAAGTTGTAGAAATGGGAGCAATAACGAGCCCACTAATGAATTTAAGATAGACAATAAAAAAGAGGTGCTGGAAACACCTCTTTACACAAGAACTCAAATCAAAATCGCTAAAAATTTAATAAGAAAATCTTGTACCAAAATTATAACAGTTTAAATTTAAGTGGTCAAGTAGTTGTTAAGAGCAAAAGAGCAACTATAAATATATCATAAGGTGAGTTGAGCCAATGCAAAAAATCAACAATCATAAGGAGGATATTACTCTAGCTACACCGTTTGAACTTATGATGATAGGTGACACCGACCAAGAAAGGGTGGAGAGGAAAATCGTATTTCATAGAAATATGAAATAGCAATATTCTTTACTTATTAGATTAAGTTGTAAGGGCGAGGACTATGTAAAAAGAATATCCGAAAGGTAAAACTAACTAGAGATTGAATGAGCGACCGAGCATGACGGAATTGTTCAAATGTTTTATGTCTAAGTATCATTGACTATTTTTTAGTCTTTGGTACTTAGGCATAACTATATTCATTTCACTCTCTTACAATCTGGAATTGTACTTAGGAAACATTGGTACAAGCTATATAAAAGTTTAAATAATACAAGCAAAAACAAAGAACAGGAGTAGATTACATAATAAGAATATATAGATAAGAAAATAAACTAATTGTGCTACAATTTAAGTAAAATACAATTAGGAGGGGTTTTATGGAATTTCTAGTAGTTTTAAAAGCAATTACAGATGTATTAAAAAATGTTAGTGATACAAGTAAAGACATTGACTTTGGTAGCCAAATAATGGATTTACGAACATCTGCAATGGAGCTTATTGAAAAAAATAGTAGGCTTGCAGAAGAAAATAATAACTTAACAAAACAAGTTATAGAATTAAACAAACAAATAGAAGAATTAAAAAAGCAAAAAGATATGTCTGATAAAATAGAATTAAAGGACAATGGATATTGGATTGATGAGAAAGGTCCATATTGCACAGCTTGTTACCATAAAGATGGTAAACTAATACCAATGACTGAAAATAGAGGGGTAAGAGCTAAAATGAGTTGCTCAGAGTGTGGTCATACATATCAAACAGAAGAGCAATATAAACGCCAAAGAGAAAATGAGAAAGTAATGAGTAATATTAATTCTAGAGGATAAATTTTATATAATAATAAACAACAAAAGATAGGTTAAAAGCCTATCTTTTTCAGTTATATATATTTACTATAAATACAAATTTTTTTAATATATAATTAATTTATCAGATAATTATATAAAGGGGCATAAAAATGAATAAAATATATGGATATGTATATAGAATTACAAATAAAGAGAATGAGCGAATTTACATAGGTCAAGCAAAACATAGTTTTGAAAATAGATATGGTGGAGAAAGCATAAAAAATGTTTATAAAACTACTCATAATTTAGATTTAAAATCGGATATAGAAAAATATTATGATGATAAATACTGGGTAATAGAAAGCGAGTTTGATGTAGCGTATAGCCATGAAGAACTTAACAAAAAAGAATATAGTACATTCTTATTAAGTATATTTGAAAACAGTAAAACTATAAAAAGAGAAGACGTAGAAATAGAATATGATAGTTCTGGAATGTACTATAATAATTCAGATTTTAGACAAGATTATATTCCAAAATTTTTATATAATGAAGTAGCTCCCATGAGAGTTAAATCCAGAGATAGAATTAAAAGATACATTTACACAACAGATAAGTTATGTGTGATGTTTAAAAGTCAACAAACTATGAGAGATTATAAAGAATATTATCGTGAAATAACAGATAAATATGCAACAGATAAATATGATATGAAAAATTTATCAAATGTCTTTGGGGGTGATGGTGGGTATTTTTACATACCTTGGATTATGAAATGGAGAATGATTAATAATAAAGATATACCTAGAATAAAAAATATAAAGAAATGTTATACTTATCAATATTGCTCTGAACAAGGTAGATGGGGATATTATAAAAATGAAAGCAATAATGATTTGTATAGAAAAACATTAGTTACATATACAGGTTTAGTTCATATAAGAAAAAGAATATATAAACCCGTAAGGAGAATTAATATAAGCAGAATAGAAGTATATAAATAAAACCATAATTTTATTTTGGCGTACATTTAAAGTTTACGTCCAAATGTAGAAATGGTACTTACCAAGTATCGTTTCAAATATACCTATACAATGTAGAAACGGGACACAAATTTAAGTTGTATCCAAAAAATATTGGATTTTAGAAACCACAAAATTGCGTTTTCAAAATATTGGATTTAAAAAGTAAATGATAGTATCGTTTTACTTTTTATGGAGGTTAAACCTAAATTGTTGGCAATGCTTTTGGTAGCGTAAAATTGCTCCACCAAAAACTCGGTTGATACTACCAACCCACTTTTACAGACTAAAAAAATTTATAAATATAGGTTGTAGGAACTCGCCTTAAAATACTAATAGTTATAGATAAGTTAAACAAACTATCTTATAAATTATTTTATGGAGGTACAAACCTATGACAATTAAAGAAGTTTTAGAAATTTTAACAGAAGAGTACGGAGTAAGTAAAGCTTTTATGGCAAGAAAACTTGATTCAACAGAAGTATATATGAATATGTTATCAAGAGGTAAAAGGCATGGAAGTAAAAAAATGAAAGCTAAAGTTTTAGAATTAGCACAAAAATATTTTGAAATTGAAGAAGTAATTTAAGCAGCCATTTTTATGGTTGCTTTTTTATTTGGATGGATATCGAGAAACAGATCAATCGTTAAAGGATAATTAAACTAATTAAATGAAAGGTAAATTAATATGAAACTAAGAGCAAAAAATTATACAGAATTTATGGGAGTAAAAGTACCAAATTTAGAAGGTGCTTTTGGAGAAGGAAAAAGGTGTGTACTTGTAAAATCAGTAGCACAAATACATAAAGTAGAATTAAAAGAAATTAATAGATTAATCAATAGTAATATTGATGAATTTGAAATTGGAATTGATATTATAGATTTAAAAATTGTGGTGGGTAGTAATCACCACAAATTAGAACTATTAGGATTTTCAAAAATGGGAATATCAAAGGCAAACAATATATATCTACTATCTGAACAGGGATATATGGCTCTAATTCAACTTATGAGAACAGATAAAGCAAAAGAAATAAGAAAAGAGTTCAGAAGACAGTATTTTGAAATGAGAGAGCAAATAAACAACCAAGAGCAAGAAAAGGCTAAACTATTGCTATCTATTTATAATGGTGGTCAAGAAGGCGTTATAGCAAGTAAACAACTTACTGAAATAGAAACTATACCATTGCTAGAAAAGATACAAGAACAAGAGCCTAAAGTGGAAATATATGAAAGATTTATTGATAATGGTAAAAATATAGACTTTTCTTTACTTGCAAAAACTTTAGGTACAGGAAGAAATAGACTTATGCAAATGTTAAGAAATTTAGAGATACTTCAAGAAGATGAATTTTTATCTAAGGGTGTAAAATTCTATGGAGCAAAACACAATATACCAGAGCAAAGGTATATTGACAAAGGCTACTTTACTGTTAAGCAAAAGGAATTGAAAAATGGTGATTACAAGCCAGTTACACTAATAACTCCTAAAGGACAAGAATATATTTACAATAAATTAAGTAAAGAAGGAATAATATAGAAACAAAAAAACAGGTGCAATTGTACCTGTTTTAACTATTTAAAGGAGTAAGAATGAACAATTTAATAATTGATTACTAAAGTCGTATTAAGTTACGGCTTTTTTTTATTTATATTATATTAATAAATTTTATCCTCAATTAGTAAAAAGTTTTACAGACTTTTTTTAGTCTTTATTAATATAACATAACCGATAGTTAACTTAGGAGGATGAAAAATGAATATTACAAACGAAAATGTCACAATGGCAAATATTATTAAACGAATGGAGAAAATAATTATGGAAAACTTAAATATAAATTATAAAGGAAATATGTGTGAAAACTTTACTAAATGTGGAATGTGTTTAGACTTTGGAAACTATGAATTAATAGAAGACGAATTAATAGAAGAAGTAAAAGAATTTAACGGCGATATATTTGTAATATCAGACGGAAAGTTTATAAAAGGACTTACTGCAAATGAATTTTTAGTATATTATGCGTTTTTAGGAATTTCAAGACACAATAACAACGGACAACACTATATCTATAACAATGATTTGAACTTTGTTAAGCTTGAAGAAGAATTGAAACTAAGTGGTAGATATGAAAATACTATAATGTCAAGAAAAACTATGAAATCAACTTTTGATGAGTTAGTTAAAAAGAAAGTTTTCACTTTAGTAACCCTTGACAATGGTGATGA
This sequence comes from Terrisporobacter vanillatitrophus, assembly GCF_051148895.1. Classification (GTDB taxonomy): domain Bacteria; phylum Bacillota; class Clostridia; order Peptostreptococcales; family Peptostreptococcaceae; genus Terrisporobacter; species Terrisporobacter vanillatitrophus. The sequence goes on along the minus strand of NZ_CP154625.1, from coordinate 3,637,300 downwards.
AGTTTATTATATAGTACAAACAAAAGAGTATCTGTTTACTAGAATGCCAAAAGAAACATATAAAGCCTTTTCAAAAACATTAAGTGGAAACGCTTTAAAAATATATTGTTTTATAAAAGGTAACTTAGACAATATAAAAGCAAATGGCAAAGATATATTATACATGAATAGAAGTACTATTGCACAATCGTGTGGTATAACGAATAAAAAAGGCGAAGTAACTATAAAGCAACTTGATTTAGTAGGAACTATATTAAAAACATTATATAGTTTTGATATTATAGATTATGCTTTAAAAACAAAAGTTGTAGATGGAAAATTAGTTGGAAGATATGAATTTTACGGAGTTAAAACAGAGTTGAAAAAACAAAAAAGATAATAAATTACAGGTGGCATTATTTTTGCTACCTATTTTTTTTATTCCATATTTAATTAAATAATTGTGAACAAAAATAATGATTGGATGTAAAAGTGGAGTTACTAAACATAAGTAATTTCAATGGGTGTAAGTGTGGGTTGGAAACGGGGTATCGTGTGGGTTGGAAACGGGGTATACCTTCATATATTTTGGGTTGGAAGTGGGGTACTTATTAGAACTATTTATTAGAACTTTTTTATTAAAACTAAGTATGCAAAAAGGAAACATCACTTCGTGACATTTCCTTTATTGCACAAAAACTGAAACTGAAAACTGATACTGTTGGGGACACCCCAAACCCCTCAATTCCAAACTGAAAACTGTTTACTATTAATTCTTGTTTCATTGATGAAAGACAAGTTTTAGGAAAAGAGTTTAGAATTTATGGGACAAAAGAAAGTCCATTATTTCTAGCGAAAGATGTAGCGAATTGGATAGAACATAGCAACACTAGAATGATGTTAAAAAGCATTGACGAAGAAGAAAGGGTGTGCGTAAACAATCCTTACGCATTAAAAGGACAACAAGAACAATGGTTTTTAACTGAAGGTGGTTTATATGAAGTATTAATGCAAAGTAGAAAACCGAAGGTAAATTAAATTTACCGTCGGATTTCTAAGTGATGTCAAATCACTTAAAAATTAGATGTGATTTGATATCACATTAGAATTTAGGTGTTACCAACAGTAACATCTTAAAACGAATGAAATTTTAGTGTTATTTTAAGTAACACTAGAATTTAAGGTTACTTTGCGTAACCTTAGAAAAAACAACCCAACAGAATTAGTTGAGAAAGGTTTTAAAAATTTGCTTGATAATTTATACCTTTAATTTGAAATAGTGTTCTGACGGTAGAGGATTAATTGTAAAAAAGGCATATTTTTATGAGAAAGTTTAGTAACAGTATACTTTGAGTATACTGTTGAAATTTCAATGGTTTGATAGTGTAGATGATATGGTAATTTATTTACTAAAACTTTTAGCAGAAATATTACAAAATTAGTTGTACACTCCGTTCTGATAATACAATATATACTGAAAGATGATAATACATAAAAGGAGTGAAAATAAGAAGTTTCTTTAATACATTTATTTTCTTCTATTGAGTTATCTCTTTTTTCTATTAATGCAAAGCCAACCACACCTCCAAAAATAATGGTTGGCTTTATTTTTTTTGCAAAGGAGTTAAAAAAATGTTAAATTGAAATGGGATTAAGTGAAAAGACTGTGTATTGTTGGTTTTCTGAAACAGGAAGTATACCAATTAAAAAATTAGAATTGATACTAAGTAAGATTGAATTTGAAATTGATAAGGATAAATTATTTAACCTAGAAAGGAACTAGATATGAATAAAAAACATTTAAAAGAACAAAGAGCAAAGTTAGAAAAAACTAAAAATATTCTAATGAACAAGCCTATTGAAATGAGGTCTGCAAAAGAGCAAAAAACAATAGATGAACTTGAAGACCAAGTAAGAGCAATAGACAATCAGTTAGATAACTTAAAAAGAGAAACTACGAAAGTTGAGGTAAACAGCATGGAAAAGAACATGGAACAAAGAAAAGCCTTAGAAGGGTTTATAAGAACTAAAGAAGTAAGAGAGTTAAACACTTCAAATGGAAGTGCAGTAATACCAACTTCTATATCAGAAGAAATAGTTGAAAAGTTAGATGAAACTGCACCATTATTTGGAAGAGTAAAAAAATTAACTCCTGTAAATGGTAACTTAGAAATATTAAAAGAAAAAGAAATAGGAGTTGCTGGATTCTTTGGTGAAGGTGAAGATTTAGATATATCAGACTTTGAATTTGAAAAAGTAAAACTTGAACAACGTAGAGCTGGAACTGTTGTACAGTTAACACAAAAATTAGTTAATGATAGTGGAATAGATATAGTTGAATATGCTAATAGCCTATTAGTTAGAAGATTGGCTAAAACTTTAGATAAAGCTATGATATTAGGTACAGTTGAAAGAGAACAATTTGAAGGTTTAGTAAATGCTCCTGAGGAATGTGAAGTTGCACCTTTAGGTGGAGAAGTTGGAATAGATGATTATATGAATTGTTTAAATGCTATGCACCCAACACTTCAAGAAAAAGCAATATGGGTTGTATCAAGAGCAGAATTTAATAAATTATCTCTATTAAAAGACCAATTAGGACATTATTACTTAACAAGAGATATAATAGATGGAAAACCTCAATATAGATTATTTGGTTGTGAAGTGGTAGTATCAGAAGATATGGCAGAAGTCGAAGGTGTTCAAGCATACCTAGTTAATGTTGAAGAGGCTTTTGGTGGAATAATCAAAAAGGATATGGAATTAAAACATATAAATGCAGATACTAAAAATGCTTTAAGAGGTTCTGTAACAATGATATTAGATGTTTTTGCAGATGTTAAAATTAAAAATGAAGAGGCTATAAGAGTTTTAAAAAATGTAGCTTAATGATAGATAGGGCATAAGAGAAGGCTCTTTTTTTATGCCCTTTTTTATTTTATGAAAGGAGATAAATCCATTGAAAAATATAGAACTAAGAATGAATAGTTTTAATGTTATTGAAAATGATGAAGATGGAAAATTGACTGTTCAAGGATATGTTAATGAAACAGGCAAACAATCACACCTTTTAGGAACTAAAAAGAAGTTTAAAGAAATTATCCAAAAGGGAGCATTTACAAGAGCATTAAAAAAAGGTAATGATATACATTTTCTTGCAGAACATGATGAAAATAAAATTTTAGCAAGTACAAGGAATGGCTCATTAACATTAAAAGAAGATGAAAAAGGTTTATTAATGACCGCAGATATTTCAGATACTTCTTATGGAAGAGATTATCATACTTTAATCAAAGACGGTATTTTAAGAAATATGTCTTTTGGATTTACAGTTGATAAAGATAAATGGAATAAGGAAAAGGACGGTACATATACAAGAGAAGTAAATGACCTTACTTTGTTTGAAGTATCAGTAGTTACTAATCCTGCATATCCACAAACTACAATATCGGCTAGAGGTTTAAATGTTCTTGAAGATGTAGAGATACCACAAGATACAGAAGAAAGAGCATATATAAGTGGAGTGTGGGAAGATAGAGATATTTTAAATACGGCTTTAAATATAATTGGAGATGTTTCCACTTTACTTCAATATAACAAAAAATCAGATGTAAAAGTTGTAGATGGAGAAGTTGAACAATCTTTTAATGGGATAGTTTTATCTTGTTCAGACATTATATCTAATTTAAATGAAAGCATAGATTTAGAGTAACAGATCCATTGTTATAGAATACTTAAACAAATTATAAAAATAGATTTACCAAAAGGGTGTACCATATTACAGGTATGCCTTTTTTAATGCAAAAACAAGGAGAGATTATATGGGAATATTTGATAGACGTAAAAATAGAAGAAATATAGAATCTGCCGTAGAGGGGAATTATAGTTCAATATTTACGAGCAGAGGAAATAGTATAACAGTTTCTGAAAATAATATTACTGAAATACCTAGTGTTAAAAATGCTTTAGATTTGATAACAGGTGCAGTAAGTAATTTACCAATATATTTATATAAAGAAAATGAAGATGGAAGTATAGAAAGACAACGTGAAGATTATAGAGAAAAATTGTTAAATGAGGAATGTAATAACATGGAATGTTCTAGTAACTTAAAAAGGAATATGACTAAAGATATGCTATTACATGGCATAAGTTATAGTGTTCAAGATAAAGAATATGGTGATATTTTAGGATTGTACAGAATAGAGCCAAAACAAGTGCAATTGAACAAGTTAATTGATAAAAAAGGATTTATAAAAGATTTAACTGTTAACTATACATTAAATGGAGTTTATGTAGAAGACTTAGAAATTGAGGATTTTCTTATAATACCTTACAACAGTAAAGATGGATTAAGGGGCAAAGGAATATTATCTACAAACCAAGATATATTAGGTCTTATGCTATCAGAAATAATATATCAAAATAATGTAGTAAGTGGGGGAGCTTTACCTTTAGGATTATTAGAAACTGATGGTAAGTTATCAGAAATTACTGCAAAAAGGTTAAGAGAGAGCTGGGAAAATGTATATGGTGGACTTAAAAATAGTGGTAAAACAGTAATTCTTGAAGAAGGACTTAAATATAAGTCTTTAAGTTTAACTCCAAACGACTTAGGACTTTTAGATAGTAGAAAGACGCATACTGAATTATGTGAAGAAATATTTAATCTTCCCAAAGGAATGTTATCAAATTCAACAGCTATTCAGAATGAAGCGTTCTTAAAATTCACATTGAATCCAATTTTATCTTCTATTGAAAGTGCATTAAATAAAACTTTACTACTTGAAGAAGAAAAAGAAGAGGGTTATTATTTCAGATTTGATGTTTCTGAACTTTTAAAAGCTAGTTTTAAAGAACAAGTAGAAACTATTTCTACTGCAACGAAAAATGGTCTATTCACTATAAATGAAGGTAGAGCATTACTTGATATGAAACCTTTCTTGGATAAAGACTTCTTATTATTAAGTCAAGGAAATGTAAAACTTAATGCAGATGGAGTAATAGAGGTTTTCAATACTATTGATGTAAAAAGAGATAATAATACTGAATAGTGATTAAGATAGATATGATATAGAGCCATATATATGAGTATATGTGGCTTTATTTAATTATATATAGGGGGTTATATAGGTTGATTGGGATATTAAATATAATAGTTAAGGCTATTGTTGTATTAGCTTATATATGTTGTATATATGCGTATAGTAAATATACATATAGATTTATATAGGGGGTTAGTTGATATTATGGATATAGGTATAAAAGTTATTATGATATTAGCCTATATGTTGTGGTATATATGCTTAGATTTATACAACAATTAAAATTGAATATATATGACTAATAGAGATGACCTAAAAATTAAGGTGGTTAAATATTGGCTATCAATCAATAGTAACATAACTATATTAAACATATAGATAAGTGATAATAAAGTAAAGGCAATGGAGCATATACCTTGTGTAGTATGTGACAAATAATATATTGGGGTGATAGTATGTTAAATAAAGATAGATGTAATGATTGTTTTAAATTTGCTAGTAATGACAATAGCTTAGGATATAAAGGTAAGCTATATTTAAGTAAGTATGATTGTTGTGAGATAGGTAAGATAGTAAAGGATAATACATATAGCAAAGCGTTTAATATGTATGCTTTTGATAAGGATAATAATTTAATTAATTACTATGATAGTAAAGATATAATATTTATTAGTTTATAAATGTTGTACGTTAAACATTCAAATATTGTAATAGGTTGAATGTGGGTTTCAATATCCCCCCTATAAAAATTCAAAAACTTTATTGGGGTATCTGCAGACCAAGGGGGTAGCTATTTACAACAAATTCAATTTTGATGCCCAACAATAAAAAAATTGAAAACACAACAGAAACATTGAAACGACTATATTTCTTATTGAAAATAGCCGTTTTTTTGGTGCTTTTTGCCCCTTTTTTAAAATATAAGATACAAAGGAGTTAGGAATATATGAATATAGGTTTAAAAACAGCTATGGTTAAAGATTTAGAAAAATTAGGATATGAAGTATCGCATTATGATAAAAAAGTTATGGATATAATTGTAACTCTACACAATCAGATAAAAGAATGCGATAAAGAATTAAAAAATGAAGGATTACTTGTTGAAGTTGAAGGAAAGATAAAAGTTAATCCAAGATTAGATGTTAAATTAAAGTTATTATCGAGTTTAAAAACATATCTTGGAACATTCCCATTAGATATTAAAACTAAAATGACTATACTTATAGAAAATCAAATAGATGAAGAAGTATATGGAGCAGATGAAAGTTTTGCAGATGATTTAATATTGGAAATGTAGAGGTGATATTATGAGTAAATATCTTAAAAGAAAAATTCATAAAAGAGCCAACATGAAACAGATAATTAGTGCAAAAGAAAACCAAGAGCAATTATTAAAATCTCCAATAGATATAGTTATGGAAGATATTGAAGTTGAAGGTTATTGTAAGAAAAATATTCAAGTTGGTATTAAAAGTAAAAACTTTGAATTAGTAAAACAGAGTTTAGAATTATGTAATTGTTTCAACTGGTACAATTGCAATGGTAACGGTGGAATATGTCCTTTATTGGATATTAGAATAGATAGTTTCAAAGACATAGTTCAAAATAAAGAGTTATGTCGATTATTTAAATAGGTAAATTATTAAAGTAAATATTTTTTTTACTTTTATGTGGCTAGAGCAGAATTATGTTCTAGCTATTTTTTTATTCTTTCAAGGAAGTATATATATTAAAGAAGAAATATAGAAATAAAATGAATAATTTAGGAGTTGGTTATGAATAAATTTATGATAAAGAGAAGTACAGAAGGATTAAATAAAGTTCAATTAAAATCTGCTAATGCCTTTAATGATTTCATAGATAAACTGATAAAAAGAGATTTTACGTTAATTGAAGAATATAAAGGTAGCAATGAAAAAGTAAAAGTAATATGCGACAAAGGGCATGAGATTTATACATATCCATCTCGTTTTAGAAAAGGTAGAGGTTGTATAAGGTGTAAGGGTATGTGTCCGATACAGGCTAAAGAACAATTTATGGAAGTAATGAATAAAGAAGGGTATGAACTTATAAGTGAGTATAAATATTCTACTTGGGAAGTTATACTTAGATGTCCAAAAGGACATGAATTTACTACTTTACCTATGTTATTTAAAAAGGGTGAGAGATGTCCTTATTGTAATAATAGAAGTTATGGTGAAAGTTTAGTAAGAGATTTACTAGATGAACATAGTATTAAATATTTTAGAGAAAAGTCATATTCAGATTTAAAAGGTTTAGGTGGTAATGTCCTTAGATTTGATTTTTATATACCATGTATAGATACATTAATAGAGGTACAGGGAGAAGAACATTATGAGGAATATACAGTTGATTATTTTGAAGGTGATACACTTGAACATGATAAGTTGAAAAGGAAATACTGTAAACAAAATAATATTAGGCTAATTGAAATACCGTATCTATCTACTGTTTATGGTAGAGATGTGGCTCTTGAAAAAGTTAAGGATAGAGTAGTGGATATTATAAAAGAGATAAAATGATTTTACCATGACAACTGATTTTTTATTTATATAGTAAAAAGGAGTTATGGATATGAAATTAGTAAAAGGTAATGGAGTTTATGAGAAAGGCAAGTATAAGAGTACAGTTAATGGAGAGATGACAAGAGAATACAATTTATGGTGGAATATGCTCGGTAGAGCCTATGATAAAGATTATCATAATGAAAAACCGACATATAAAGAAATTGTAGTTTGTGAAAGGTGGAGAAACTTCCAAAACTTTGCAGAGGATATTAATAGTATGTACGGGTTTAATATGGTTGATGACAAAGGAATGTACTATCAACTTGATAAGGATTTTATAAATAGAGGTAATAAGATATACTCTGAAGAAAATTGTGTATTTATACCGAGTGCGTTAAATAGTTTTCTTACACAATTACAGAGAAATAAAGGAAAACTTCCAACAGGGGTTGCTTATAATAAAAGAGATAAAATGTATCAGGCAATATTATATATTGACGGTAAAAAGTATTTTAAATATTTTAATAATATACATGATTGTAGAATGGCTTATGTGATATCAAGAAATGATTATGCTAGAGAACTTGCAGAGAAATATAAAGGCAAAGTAGACCAAAGGGTTATAGATGTACTTAAAAATTATGATGAACAAGATTTTACAGGCGCAATTGAAGATTTATTGGATATAGCATAATGAACTATAACATAAAATTAAGTATTTAAAAGATTTGTTTTGTGGTGTATTTCTACTTGTAATCAGAATTGGACTAGCTTATAATGTTATATATAATAGTAATTAAGGTTTATATTATAATTTTAATTACGATATACGTTTCTATAAAAATAGGAAGTTATAATCAATAGAATGTTGAAATTCCAATAGATTTGCAGTGTTAAAGTCCAAAGATGATGACGATGTACAAAATGTATTCCATAACTGGGAACAAGAGTAGTAATAAACAAAATATAATATAATACCATTGAGTGTTTAAGAAAAATAAAAACACTTCTAATTATAATGTATGTTGTAATTCATACAAATGATTAGAGGTGTTTTTTTATACTTACAAAGAATACATCTATGAGATTAGGATAAGAACCTATATTGGATATTTTTATTTATATAATTGAAATTTATAAAAATAGCTGGTATCTTAATAGAAACAATATATTTATACAAATATATCCAATAAAATGTTTAAGGGGAGAAGATATGGAAATTAAAGAGGTGGAGTTAGCCACAGGTTTATCAGAAGATACAATTTATTTTTATGAGAATGAAGGATTAATTTTTATAAAAAGAGACTCTAATTCAGATAGGGACTATGATGAAGAAAATATTGAACAGTTAAAATATATAAAACTATTATTAAAATTAGATATTCCAATTTCTAAAATAAAGGAACTTAAGAATGAAAAAGTATCTCTAAAATGTATATTGGAAGAAAAAATAAAAGAGTTGGAAAATAATAAAATTAATACAGAAGGTAAGAAAGATATTATTAATGATATATTGAAAAATATAAATAAAAAGAAGGACATAAATTTAAATGAATATTTAAAAGATATTGAATGTATAGAGAAGGGGGTATATGCAGAACTTATATCTGACTTAGATAAGATTGGACAACGTAGTTTAATTTTTCAACTATTAATTACAATAAGCTTAATGGGACCAATACTGTGGTTTTATCTGGATATTACAGAAAAAAATTATAGTTCAATTGGACTTAAAGGTAGTTTATCAATAATATCAACCATAATACTTACGTTAATTTGGAGATCTTATTTACAGCAAAAAGACAAAAAAATAAGTGGAACATTCAGATATATAGTAGGTATTATTTTAGCACTAGTTTTAACTATATTAATATTTGTAGGTATTGATTGGTTGCAGTTTAAAATATTCGTTCCAAATAATTACCTGATGTATGCATTTAAACCTCCATATAGTTATGCAATATTTTTATTTGAAATAGAAGTACTTATTATGATAATTGCTATTTTGTACAAAATAAGAAAAGCAAATTCAGATGAACATGAATGGGCATACAATCTATTAAGTTTTATGAAAAGAAATGTTGTTAAAGTTATAGTGTTAAATTTGGTTTTATTATATATGTGTGTTACAGGTATAACTGTTATAACTAAAGATAAAATCATAGACTATAATTTTTATAATCCTATAGGCGTAGAGTATACATATGAGGATATTACTGATATTAATACTGGTTTTTTAGGGAAAAGAAAATTGCTATATGGTAATAAGGGTGATTTCTATTATAACATAACCTTAAAAAATAAGAAAACAATAGATCTTTACCAAGCCACAAGTGATTTTGATGATACATATTTAGAACTAGAAATATTTGATAAGTTAGCATTAGATAAAAGTAAAGCTCAAAAAATAGCATCTAAAGAAAATTATAAGTTATGTGATTTAGATAAAAGATATGTAGATAGATTTTTAAGAATAATTGAAAATTAAAATAGATAGATTTTTATAATACTTCTATAAACTAATATACCTTAGACTATAATTTTTAATCTAAGGTATATTTTTATGTTTAAAATAAAAGAAATATTAATATATATTTAATAATAATATTATAATTTAATTAGGAAAGGTGGGATTATATGAAAGAGATTCCAAATAATCGATGTTGTGTTTGTGGTGGCAAAATAATGAGTGAAGAGGATTTAACTGTATGTGAAAATTGTAATAATATTTATCACAAGATATGTTGGCAAGAAGTAAAGGAAGAGTGTATATATTGCCATAATAAAACCCAAAAAGAGGAAGTTGATAATGATAAAAGTAAATAGTAATGAATTTATAATGTAAAAGTTAGATATGGAAAATATCTAGCTTTTTTTGTGAATAAAAACAATAAAAAAATTACAAAATATTCCTAAAATATAATAAGATGATGATACAATAGTATAAAGAGGAAATGACATAAAAAAATTAAATTTTGAGCGACAGAGTTGTCTGAAGCAGTAGCAAAGATATGTCCTTGGCCACATAAAGTGTTTTGCCTACACGTCGCTCAAGTGAAGTGAATTTTTTACATCTAATAAAGAACTACATATACATAGGTTGAGAATAAAAATAAAATCATGGAAATAGAAAGGGGTAAAACGTATGTTATACACGCCAAAATATATTTATAATGATGATTTAGATAAGAAGATATGTAAATGTTCAGAATGTAAAAAATATAGAATATTATATTGTCATTCAAATATGATTGAAAATAAGAAGGAATCTACTAAAGAAATTAACAGTGATATTATAGCTGTTTGTTCTAAATGTGGAAGTACATATAGATTTAATTTAAAACATTTATCAAATATAAATGGAGATAACTACGAAGTAGGAAGAGTAAACTTTATAGAAGAAAAATATCCTCAAATAAAAGAAAATATAACAAAAAACTATAATTCTTATGACGTTGTATCAATCATAAAATCAGAAAATTTTTTAACAAAGCTAATTAAAGATGACAGAGACGGAGATTTAAAAACATCAGAGTATGTATTTATGGAAAAGTAGTAGTGCCTTGTATATGTAGATAAAGTTATTAATAAAGGCTTAACGCCTTTATTTTTCTGAATAAAAGTATAGGAGATAATAAATATGGTTACTGTTACAAAGTATTTAACACAAGTAGATTTAAAAAGAAAAATATGCGATTGTAAGGAAGAAGAAAAGTTAAAAGTTTTATTTAAAGAAGTTAGTGAATCGGAGCTTAGAATTAAGCCGGAAGAAGGTATAACAGGAGCATACATACTAAGGGAAGAAAAAATAATAGCATCTTGTAATCACTGTAAAAAAGTATATTTTTTAATGACTACATTTGAAGGTGGCATACAAGAACAATATGTAAATATTGACTCTGTAGAATTATTTGATGGTAGTATGAGAGAGCTTAGGCAAGTTATCAATAATATGTTTGATGAACATGAAAATGAGATTGTTACTGTAGCAACAGATGACCACACTATAAAAGTATTAGATAAATATGATGATGAAGAAAAAATAGTTACTAGATACGTATATTTAAATAGAGAAGACAAAGATTTATATAAAGATTTGTTGGAAGATTAAAAAGATTGGAACTTAGGTTCCAATCTTTTTTATGTAAAGATTATTGTAATTACTTGCATCTGAAGCTTCCACAGTATGTTTGTGATGAAGCGTTTGCGCTATCAGCGTTAGATGTTATAGATAAATTTCTTAATGCACAAATACTACCTGCATTATGTACGCATGTTTTTACGTTACAACTTAGAGAACTGCATTGTGTGTTGTCTAAGGCACTATTACTAAAATCACTATAACCAGATTGGTTTACGAAAGAGCTACAACAAGTGTTATTACTAGTTCTTGCTTTTTTGCCATTTACGGATATTTTATTTGCGTAACAAGTACTATTGGTATTGTGTGCGCAATTATTAACATTACAACCTACTAATGTCATAATAAAAACCTCCTTTTTAATTAATCAATAATTAGTATGGACTAAATTTACAAAAAATATAATGACAAAAAGTTAAATTTGAATAATTTACATTGTATACTTTTTATTTTTATAGAAATAAAAGCCAAGACTTAGATTAAGAGATGGCTTTAAAAATTATACTTATAAAATTAAGCAAAATATTTAAGATATTAATCTAGCATATAAGTTTTTACCCATTAACACCCTAGCAATTAAAGAGGCTGATAATGGATAAGACTTTGCCGGTTGCCAAATATAAATCAATTTCTTTTCAAAATCACTCAATGAAACAAGTTCGTTGTTTTCTATCTTTAATGAATATTCTTTAGTAAAATTTCTGATTTTTAAAAAGTCTTCCAATGTAAGGTCATAGAAAAGCTGCGTACTATGTTGGGGAGGTTTTAAAAAAATTATATTTTGTTTAAACTCTATAAAGTCTAATCTATCAACCAAATTTTTAATATTTTCACTCAATAAAATCACCTCCATATATTGAAAATAAAATATTACTTTATAATATGTATAAAACTAGGCAAATGAGACAAAAATACTTTAATAAAAGTTACTATTTTTTTCTAAAATGTGAAGGAAATATATCATAAAAAAATAACGTAAGTAAGGAGGTTATTTTATGTTCGAAAAGAAAAAAGAATTTTCTTGGAAAGTGCCAATGTTAGTATTATTAGGAGTAATTGTTTTATCATGTGGAATAGGTATAGGTGTACAAGTTAGAGACACTCATCAAACTAGACAAGCTCTTCAAGCAAAAAAAGAATCTAAAGAAGTTTTTAGTCTTAATTCAGATTGTGAAATCTGGGTACAGGGCCAAATAACAAGTAGTGGTACTTATGAGAGTCCCAAAATGATTGGAACTATACCAAAGGACTTATTAAATAAAAGTAAAGAAGAAATAGTGTCTTATTTCAAAGATAAATATCCAAATAAAGAAATAGCAAGTATGAATCAATATGAAATTATCTTATGTAATTCACAGGCTAAAGAACCTTCAAAAGCAAATAAATACGCTATAGAAGAAAAAGATGGATTTGTACATGTATATAAATATGATAAAGATGGATCAAAAACTGAGCTAGAAAAAACAAACATAGAAGTTGACTCTCTTCCAAAATCTGTGCAAGATGAATTATCATCAGGAATACTAGTAAATAGTGAAGATGAGGCATATACAAGATTGGAAAATTTTGAAAGCTAATCCTTAATACATTTTCATAAAAAAATAAAACATCCTTATATGAAATTTTATATAAGGGTGTTTTATTTTTTATAAATCTATAAAATATTTTGATTTATATGAAAGGTGGAAGTGAATTTTTATAATGCATCACATTACTCTAATTTTGCAATCCTATGGTATAATATTAAAGAACATAAGTTTTGTATAAAACTTAACAGGAGGTCTTGAGTTTTATGATAATATTAGGAATAGATCCGGGTATAGCCATAGTAGGTTATGGAATTATGGAATATAAAAATAATAAATTTAGAGTTATTGATTATGGTGCAATAACAACTCCATCAACTATGAACACAACGAAAAGATTAGAGAGAATTTATAAAGGTATAGACCTTCTTATAAAAAATTATAATATAGATGAAGTTGGGGTAGAGGAATTATTCTTTAACAAAAATGTAAAAACAGCAATTACAGTAGCGCAAGCAAGAGGCGTAATCTTACTAGGATGCGCCCATAATGATAAGCCGATTTATGAATATACACCTTTACAAGTTAAACAAGGTGTAGTGGGATATGGAAGAGCAGAAAAATCACAGGTCCAACAAATGGTTACATCTATGTTGAATTTGAAAGAGATACCAAAGCCTGATGATGTTGCTGACGCTCTAGCTGTAGCAATATGTCATGCTCATGCAAATAAACTTGAAAAGACATTAAAAAATATAGGTATGAAATAAGGAGAAAATTATGTATAGCTATATAAAGGGAATAATAGAAGAAATTAGTTTAGATCATGTTGTAATTGAGAATAATGGTATAGGATATAAAATTAGCGCTTCGGCAAATACTATAATGAAGGTACAATTAGGACATGAATGTAAAATTTACACAAAGCTTATAGTAAAAGAAGATGATATGAGTCTTTGTGGGTTTTATGATAAAGAAGAATTGAGGATGTTTGAACTGCTGACATCTATTTCAAAAATAGGGCCTAAAGTTGGGCTTGGAATACTATCTTTTGCTTCACCAAAACAAATAGGAGCATACATATTAAGTGAAGATATAGCAAAATTATCAAAAGCTCCAGGAGTAGGCAAGAAAACAGCAGAAAGAATAGTCTTAGAGCTTAAGGACAAAATAGACAAAAACAATGTGGAATTTGAGTCAACTTTATTGACTAATCAGCCAGTAGCAGTTTCTCAAGATGAAGCAGTAGATGCTTTAGTGGCATTAGGATATTCTTTACAAGAATCGAAAGATGCTGTACAAAAATGTAAAAAAGATAAATTAAATACAGAGGATATTATTAAAAAATCATTAAGTTACTTAATGAGTAAATCTTTAAGATAATAAAGAAAGGGGGAAGTTAATTGTACGGATTTGAAGATGAAGACAGAATAATTACATCTAGTATGCAAAATGATGATGTGGATATAGAAAATAATTTAAGACCTAAGTTATTAGCTGATTATTTAGGGCAAGAAAAAGCTAAAGAACAATTATCCATATTTATTGAAGCTGCAAAGAGTAGAAATGAACCATTAGATCATGTTCTTCTATATGGGCCACCTGGTCTTGGAAAAACTACTTTGGCTGGTATAATTGCTAGTGAAATGGGAGTTAACCTAAGAATAACATCAGGTCCAGCCATAGAAAGAGCAGGAGATTTGGCAGCCATATTAACAAATTTAAATGAAAATGACGTACTATTTATAGACGAAATACACAGAATAAATAGAAGTGTAGAAGAAGTATTATATCCTGCTATGGAAGATTATTGTATAGATATAATAATAGGTAAGGGACCATCGGCTAGAAGTATACGACTTGATTTGCCTAAATTTACTCTTATTGGAGCAACAACAAGAGCAGGTATGCTTACAAACCCACTTAGAGATAGATTTGGTGTTATATGCAAACTTGATTATTATACAGTTGATGAATTAACAAAAATAGTAATAAGATCAGCCAATATATTAGGTGCAGAAATTGAACATAGAGGAGCAATTGAGATTGCTAGACGATCTAGGGGAACACCAAGAATAGCAAATAGACTTCTAAAAAGAGTTAGAGACTATGCTCAAGTTAGAGCCAATGGAAATATAACATCAGAAGTTGCAGACCAAGCCCTAGAAATGATTGGCGTAGATAGTTTAGGATTAGACTATGTGGACGAAAAATTGTTATTAACAATAATTAATAAATTTAAAGGTGGACCTGTAGGGTTAGATACTTTAGCTGCTTCTATTGGAGAAGACAGAAATACAATAGAAGATGTTTATGAGCCCTATTTACTTCAACTTGGATTTATTAATAGGAGTCCAAGGGGAAGAATAGCCATGCCAAATGCTTATAAACATTTAAATATAAATTATCCAGAAAAGTAGAATAATAATATTAATGAAAATAAAAGTATAATTTCTAATAGTAGAAAAAAATTGAATTTTTTGTTATTATGGTAATTGTATGCTTAAGGTAATATATTATTGAAAGAAGGTTTAACATTGAAAACAAGCGATTTTTATTTTGATTTACCCGAAGAATTAATTGCTCAAGTACCTATTTTAGATAGATCTAGCTCTAAATTAATGGTATTAGACAAACAAACTGGTGAAGTAAGTCATAGAATTTTTAAAGACATAATAGATTATTTAAATCCAGGAGATTGTCTTGTATTAAACGATACGAGAGTTATTCCTGCAAGACTAATTGGTTCTAAAGAAGGATCTGGGGGTAAAATAGAGTTTTTACTTTTAAAAAGAAATGAAGATGATACTTGGGAGACTTTAGTTAAACCAGGTAAAAGGGCTAAAATAGGTACAAAATTTTCATTTGGAGAAGGTAAACTTATAGCGGAAGTTGTTGGAATGGGTGATGACGGAGCTAGAATAGTAAAGTTTGAGTACGAAGGTATTTTTGAAGAAGTTTTAGATGAACTTGGAAACATGCCATTACCGCCATATATAACAGAAAGATTAGAAGAAAGAGAAAGATATCAAACTGTTTATTCTAAACATAATGGTTCAGCAGCTGCGCCTACAGCAGGTCTACATTTTACTGATGAATTACTACAAAAAATTAAAGATAAAGGTGTAGATTTAGCCTTTGTAACTTTACATGTGGGTCTTGGAACTTTTAGACCAGTAAAAGTAGATGATGTTTTAGAACATGATATGCATTCTGAGTACTATATGATAACAGAAGAAGCAGCAAATAAAATTAATAGAGCAAAAGAAAGTGGTAATAAAGTAATAACAGTAGGTACAACTAGTACTAGAACTATAGAATCTGTAGCCGATGAAAATGGAAAAATGAAAGAAGAATCGGGATGGACAAAAATATTTATTTATCCAGGATATAAATTCAAAGTTGTAGATAACTTAATTACGAACTTCCATTTACCAGAGTCAACACTAATAATGTTAGTAAGTGCACTTGCTGGAAAAGAAAATGTATTAAATGCATATAACTGTGCAGTAGAAAATCATTATAGATTCTTTAGTTTTGGAGATGCAATGTTTATAAAATAAATATAATATGTGTACAAAAGGGGAGACGGTATGATAAAAAAGCATGATAAAAGGTTGTTGAACATTTCAAAAAACTTTGAGGCGGCCTTAGCAATAGTAATATTAATTCTTGTATTATTGGGTATGATGGATTTAGTAAGAAGTGTGTATCAAGCTTATATAGTAGATTTTTCAAATCCAGTTCAATATACCCAATTAAATAGTTTTTTAGCGGAAGCATTATTGTTAGTAATAGGGGTTGAATTGGTAGTAATGCTATCTTTGCATACACCAGGAGTACTTTTGGAAGTGTTATTGTACGCAATAGCTAGAAAGCTTATTTTACTTCCGAAAAGTTCTGGAATGGGAGATTTACTATTAGGAATACTTTCTATAGGTGCAATATTTGCAATTAGAAAATATTTAATGTCCCCAGAAGAAAGAGCAATGAGCCTTAGTAGGCTATATAATTTAAAAAAAAGTAATATTAAAGAAAAAGAAAATTTAGACACAGAAGAAATAAAGAATAATTAGTAGTTTAATATTTTAGACTATAATCAGACATAGTAAGGAGAATAAATATGAGTGCAATAAGATATGAACTTATAAAAACTTGTAAACAAAGTGGTGCAAGACTTGGTAGATTACACACTCCTCATGGAGTTATAGAAACACCTATATTTATGCCTGTTGGAACTCAAGCAACAGTAAAGGCAATGACACCAGAAGAATTAAAAGAAATTGGATCTCAGATAATATTAAGTAATACCTATCACTTATATATGAGACCAGGCCATGATTTAGTAAAAGAAGCAGGTGGGCTTCATAAATTTATGAACTGGGATAGACCAATATTAACAGATAGTGGTGGATTCCAAGTATTTTCACTAGGGCCACTTAGAAAAATAACTGAAGAAGGTGTTCACTTTAGATCACATATAGATGGTTCTAAACATTTTATATCTCCAGAAAAAGCTATGGAAATACAAAATGCTTTAGGTTCTGATATAATGATGGCGTTTGATGAATGTGCTCCATATCCAGCAGATAGAGAGTATGTTAAAAATTCTTTAGAAAGAACTACTAGATGGTTAAAAAGATGTAAAGAATCTCATGAAAATACAGAAAACCAAGCGTTATTTGGAATAATCCAAGGTGGGATGTACAAAGACTTAAGAGAACAATCAGCTAAGGAAATATTAGAATTAGACTTACCAGGATATGCGGTAGGTGGACTTAGTGTTGGAGAACCTAAAGAATTAATGTACGAAGTACTTGACTATACAGTACCTCTAATGCCGGAAGACAAACCAAGATATCTAATGGGTGTTGGTTCACCAGATGACTTATTAGAAGGTGTAATAAGAGGGATAGACATGTTTGACTGTGTACTTCCAACTCGTATAGCTAGAAATGGTACTGCAATGACTAGCCAAGGTAAAGTTGTAGTAAGAAATGCTAAGTATGCAAGAGATTTTACTCCACTTGACCCAGAATGTGATTGCTACTGCTGTAAAAACTATACAAAAGCTTATATAAGACATTTAGTAAAAGCAAATGAAATATTAGCAGCTAGACTTATATCTACACATAACTTAAGATTCTTACTTAAATTAATGGAAGATGTAAGACAAGCAATAATGGAAGATAGATTATTAGACTTCAAAGATGAATTTTTCTCCAAATATGGGTATAAATTGTAATAAATTTGAGTTATAATGTTTATTATACTTTGTATTTAAGAAGTAATAAACATATGAAGGAGTGAAGCATATGAATTACCAAATGATAATGTCTATTGTTTATATGGTGGCGCTATTTGCAATTTTCTATTTCTTATTTATAAGACCTCAAAGAAAAAAAGAAAAGCAATTGGATGAATTAAGATCAAGTTTAGAAGTAGGACAAATGGTTACTACAATAGGTGGAATGTTAGCAACTGTAGCTAAAATTGAAGAGGAATTTGTTGTTTTAGAAGTAGGACCAAATAGAACTAAAATGCCTTTTAAAAAATGGGCTATAGCTTCTGTTGAGAAAAAAGAAGAAGATAAATAAATAGTAATTTTAAATCTCCCTAAGGAATATATATATTCCGAGGGGAGGTTTTTTTATGGCAAAAACTATACATATATTAAAAGGTTTAGGTTACGCTTACATAATTACGCTAATTGTATTATTAATTTACAATCTATTACTAACTTATACTAATGTTTCAGCAGATTCCGTTTCAATAGTTACATCATTTATTACCACAGTTTCTGCAGCTTTTGGTGGATTTTATGCTTGTAAACATATACAAGAAAAGGGACTTATATATGGTTTTATAGTGGGAGTATCTTACATAATACTACTTATAACAATGTTTTACTTAGCTAAAGAAAATTATATATTTGATATGACAGTTCTTTATAAAGCAATACTTGTTTCCGTAGCAGGAGGAATAGGTGGAGTATTGGGAGTGAACTTCAAATAAGTTCCAAAAAATACAGAATTATGGTATAATTAGTAACAGTTAATTAGAAACAGGAGGTAATTAAAATGGCTAAAAAACATATAAAAACTTTATCAAATGCTACATTAAAAGAAAGCGCAGCTAAAGGTGGATGTGGAGAATGTCAAACATCTTGTCAATCTGCTTGTAAAACTTCTTGTACAGTTGCAAACCAAGAGTGCGAAAGATAATTAAACAAAATTATTTTGAAAGTGGGGGTATTACAAATAATACCCTCATTTTGTTTGCATATAAATTGTTTTCACAAAAAATTTACATATATTTTGTTTAGGGTATATAATAAGAGTATTAAAAATTAGGAGGACATATTATGAGTATGATACATAAATTTTCTATGGATGGATATAAGATTGTTTTAGATGTGAATGGAGGAAGTGTTCATGTACTAGATGATGTTGCATATAATCTTGTAGATTTATTTGAAAAAAAATCTATGGAAGAAATAGTAGAAGCTTTAAATAAAGATTATACTAAAGAACAAATAGAAGAAGCTTATGAGGAAATAAAATCTTTAAAAGAAGAAGGGCTTTTATTTACTGAGGATACATATGAAAATCACCCAAGTTTTGTAAATAGAAAAAAAGTAGTTAAAGCATTATGTCTACACGTTTCACATGACTGTAACTTAAAATGCAAATATTGCTTTGCTTCACAAGGTGATTTTGGTGGAGAAAAAGAAATGATGAGCTTTGAAACAGGTAAAAAGGCCATAGATTATCTTATAGCTAATTCAGGAAATAGAAGAAATTTAGAAATAGATTTCTTTGGTGGAGAGCCACTAATGAACTTTGAAGTAGTTAAGCAACTAGTAGCTTATGGTAGAAAAGTTGAAAAAGAAAATAATAAGAATATAAGATTTACTATAACTACTAATGGAATACTATTAGATGATGATAAAATTGACTATATAAATGAACATATGCACAATGCAGTATTAAGTTTAGATGGAAGAAAAGAAATAAATGATAACATGAGGCCAACAGTTAATGATAAAGGAAGTTATGATGTTATCATGCCTAAATTTAAAAAGTTAGTAGAAAAAAGACCGAAGGACAAATACTATTATATTAGAGGAACATTTACAAGAGATAACTTAGATTTCTCTGAAGATGTACTTCATTTTGCTAATGAAGGATTTGAATTAACATCAGTGGAGCCAGTTGTCGGTGATGAAAGTAATCCTTATGCACTAAGAGAAGAAGATATGGAAAAAGTATTTAATGAATACGAAAAACTAGCAAAAGAGTATGCAAAAAGAAAATTAAATGGTGATGATTTCACATTCTTCCACTTTGTAATAGATTTAAATCAAGGACCATGTGTAATAAAAAGAATAACTGGATGTGGTGCTGGAAACGAGTACTTATCAGTAACACCAAATGGAGATATATACCCATGTCATCAGTTTGTAGGAAATGATGATTTTAAATTAGCAAACATAATGGATGAAGAAATAGTTATACCTAAAGAAATAAGTAATATGTTTAGAGATGCTCATGTTTATTCTAAAGAAGATTGTAAAAAGTGCTGGAATAAATTCTACTGTTCAGGTGGATGTCATGCCAACGCAATTAACTTTAATAATGATATAAGAAAGCCATATGAGCTTGGTTGTGAAATGCAAAAGAAAAGAACAGAATGTTCTATAATGATTCAAGCAAAACTAATGCTGGAAGGAGAATAAAAATGATAAAAGGGTTTGAGGGGATAAAACCTACTATTGATGATTCTGCTTTTGTAGCAGAAACTGCAGACGTAATTGGTGACGTTATTGTTGAGAAAAACGCAAGTATTTGGTACAAAGCAGTTTTAAGAGGCGATGATAGTCAAATTATAGTTGGAGAAAATTCAAATGTACAAGATGGAACTATAGTTCATTGTGGATATGAGGAACCAACTATTATAGGAAAAAATGTCACTATAGGGCATGCTGCTGTTATTCATGGATGTAAAATAGGCGATTGTAGTCTAATCGGAATGGGGGCAACAGTTCTTGACAATGCAGAAATAGGGGAATTTACTATGGTTGGAGCAGGTAGTTTAGTAACAGGTAAAAAATTTCCACCAGGAGTTTTATTATTAGGTTCACCAGCAAAAATTGCAAGAGAATTGACTGACGAAGAAAAAGAAAGCTTGAAACAATCAGCTTTACATTATATAGGAATGGGTAAAAAACATAAGTAATTTGAAATTCAAATAAAAATTATGCAAACTAAAAAGGAGCAATTTACAAATTGCTCCTTTTTAATGCAATAAAATTTTTTTAGTACTAGATTATGGCATATAAGTTAATAATATTATAATATTTAAATGTAAGGACAAAGAAAATATGAGGTGAGAGCTTTTGATATATAATAAAAAATGGACATTAAAATATAAAGGAAAAATTAAAGAAACAGACTTAAGTAAGAAAATAAACATTTCCCCGGAAATTAGTCAAATATTAAATAATAGAGGTATAAATGACGAAAAAGATGCAGAAATTTTTATAAATCCATCTTTAAAATACTTAAGAGATCCTTTCTTAATGAAGGATATGAAAAAAGCAACAGAGAGAATAAAGAAAGCTATTGAAAATAAAGAAAGAATTTATATTTATGGTGACTATGACGTAGATGGTGTATCATCAACATCAATTTTATATATTTATTTTAAATCTATAGGGTATCCAGTTAAATATTATATTCCAAATAGATTAGAAGAAGGATATGGAATAAATGAGGACGCAATAAGAAAGATAAATAATGATGGATGTGATCTTATAATAACTGTAGACTGCGGTATAACATCAGTTAATGAAGTGGAATTAGCCAATGAATTAGGCATAGATGTTATAATAACAGACCATCATGAATGCCAAAGTGATATACCAAATGCCTACGCAATTGTAAATCCAAAGCAAGAAGATTGTAATTATCCTTTTGATATGCTTTGTGGATGTGGGGTAGCATTTAAAATGATTCAAGCTTTAACAGATGAAGAAGAATTTAAAACATCAATGTTTGATTATTTAGAGGTAGTAACTTTAGCAACAATATGTGACATTGTACCTTTAATAGATGAAAATAGAATAATTGTAAAAAATGGTTTAAAACTAATGAAAGAGGGCAAAAATTTAGGTTTAAGAGAACTAATTAAAGTATGTGGTATTGAAACTAGTAAAATAGGATCATCACATATAGGTTATTCAGTAGGCCCTAGAATTAATGCATCAGGAAGATTAGGCTACTCATACTTAGGGGTGCAATTATTTACTACTGATTTTGAAGATGAAGCAAAAGAAATAGCCAATATATTAGAAACAAAAAATATTGAAAGACAAATGATAGAAAGTAAGATGTATAAAGAGGCAGAAGATGTTATATCAAGTAATGAAAACTATAAGGATGACAAAGTGCTTGTAGTAGCAAAAGAAGGGTGGCAACATGGAATAATAGGGATTGTTGCTTCTAAATTAACAGAAAAATATTATAAGCCAACAATCTTACTTACTATAGAAGATGGTGAAGCAACAGGTTCAGCCAGATCAATTAAAGGATTTAGTATATTTGATGCTTTGGTAAGTTGCAAAGATTTAATGAATAAATTTGGTGGACATGAGCAAGCAGCAGGATTGGCTTTAGATGCAGAAAATATAGAAGACTTAAGAAAAAGAGTAAATGAAATAGCAGATTACAATTTAAATAAAGAAGATTTGATTGAAAATGTAAAAGTTGAATATGAGCTTGAAGAAGAAAGTGTAACATTGGGATTAGTGGACGACTTACATAAGTTAGAACCTTTTGGTTTAAGTAATCCATCTCCAAGATTTATTATAAGAGACTTGTTATTAACTAATATTTACAAGATGGGTAAAAACAAACAACATCTAAAGTTAATATGTGAAAATGAAAAACCTTATGAATGTATAGGATTTAATATGGCTTATTTAGCAGATAATTTTCAAGAGGGAGATAAGATAGATGTATTATTCCAAGTAGACGAAAATAATTTTAATAATGAGAGAAAATTACAATTTTTATTAAAAGATATAAGATTATCCCATCCTAAGTCAGCTATATCAAATAATTTATCACTTAAATTATTTGAAAAGATAAGTCCTATAGATAGTCATGGTTTATATCATATTTATAATGGCGAAGAGGATATATCTATAGATATGGCTGGAGATAAAAATATAAACATCTTTGATTATATAAAAGAAGGGACTTTGATTATAACAAATACATTAAATGGATTTTACAGGGCTTTATCAGATGTTTCATTAACAGATTTAGACTATGATATAAATTATAATTATATTTATGAAAAAAATAAGAAAGTACAACTTATATTTTCACCTAATATTGATAAAATAGACTTAAAAAGATATAATAGTATTATTCTTTATGATTTTTTGTATAATAAAGGAGAATATTCGTATCTAAATAAGAACATTTTAAATAATGAAGTTGTTATTAAGTATTATTGTAGTGAAGATAAAATATATTTAAAAAATATTATGGATAGTATAGTTCCAAATAGAGATGAATTTATCAACATTTATAAGCAAATGCTTGTAAGTAAAGAATTACAACTAAAATTAACTGAATTAAAAAGAGTATTTAAACTTCTACCTTTAAAAACATTTATAATATTTAAAGTTTTTAGAGAATTAAATTTATTAAATTTTGAAATTAATTATGAAGAAAATACTATAGCCATATATTTATTAGAAAAACCTGATAAAAAGCTTAATTTGGATGAAAGCGTAATACTTAATAATCTAAAAGAATTAAAACAAGAGTATGTAAATAGCTATTAGGAGGAGTTTTAAATGAATTTAAAACAAACAGTAAGAGTAATTGAAGATTTTCCAAAGGAAGGAATAAGCTTTAAAGACATAACAACATTATTACAAGATGGTAAGGCACTAAAATTTGCAATTGATGAAATAATATCAGACTTAAAAGATAAGGAAGTGGATTTGATTGTAGGGCCAGAGGCAAGAGGGTTTTTAATGGGAACACCAGTTGCTTATGGTATGGGAGTTGGTTTTATACCAGTTAGAAAACCAGGAAAGTTACCATGGGAAGTTGAAGGCTATGAGTATGATTTAGAATATGGTTCTAATAGATTAGAAATGCATAAGGATGCTATTAAGCCAGGACAAAAAGTTGCAATAGTAGATGACTTACTAGCTACAGGAGGAACTATGGAAGCAGCAGCTAAACTTATAGAAAAGTTAGGTGGAGAAGTAGTTTCAATGCAATTTTTAATAGAATTAGAAGACCTAGATGGAAGAGCAAAATTAGCAAAATATAATGTTAATTCTCTTATAAAATACTAGACAATAATAATAGTTGGTTTTTTACCAACTATTTTCATATATAATAAAATTTATACTTTAGAGAATAGGTGGTTATATGCATGATAAGGAATTACAGGAGATATTAGATAAAATAAAAGAATATGCTCCTAATACAGATACTACTCTTGTAGAAAAGGCTTACTATCTGGCAAAATCTGCCCATGATGGTATATTAAGAAAATCAGGTGAACCTTACATAATTCATCCAATAGCTGTTGCAAATATTCTTGTAGAAATGCAACTTGATATAGAAACTATATCAGCAGGACTTTTACATGATGTAATTGAAGATACGGACTATACCTATGATGATATAGAAGAAATGTTTAGCAAGGAAGTTGCAGATTTAGTTGATGGAGTAACAAAACTTGGTCAAATAAAATATCAGTCAAAAGAAGAGACTCAAGCTGAAAATTTAAGAAAAATGTTTTTAGCTATGGCAAAAGATATTAGAGTGATTCTTATAAAGCTAGCCGATAGACTGCACAATATGAGAACACTGAAATATATGCCAGAAGAAAAAGCAAAATATAAAGCAAAAGAAACTTTAGAAATTTATGGTGGAATAGCTCATAGACTTGGAATATCTAAAATAAAGTGGGAATTGGAAGACCTAGCTCTAAGATATATAGATCCAGATGGATATTATGATTTAGTAGATAAAGTCTCAATGAAAAGAAGCCAAAGAGAAGAATATATAAGTAGAATAGTAAATTTATTACAAGAAAAATTTAATGAAGTTAATATAGATTGTGAAGTTTATGGAAGACCAAAACATTTTTATAGCATTTATAGAAAGATGAAAAATAAACATAAAACTTTTGAAGAAATCTTTGATTTAACTGCTGTAAGAATAGTTGTAGATACAATAAAAGATTGTTATGCAGTTCTTGGCATGGTTCATACTTTATGGGTACCAATGCCAGGAAGATTTAAGGACTATATAGCAATGCCTAAGGCAAACATGTATCAATCTCTTCATACTACAGTAATTGGACCAGAAGGTGAGCCAGTAGAGATTCAAATTAGGACTCATGAAATGCATAATATTGCAGAATATGGTATAGCAGCTCATTGGAAGTACAAAGAAGGTACGATGAGTAATGATGAAAAGATGGAAGAAAAACTAAAATGGTTAAGACAAATGATGGAGTGGGAAAAGGATGTAAAAGACCCACAAGAATTCCTAGATTCACTAAAAGAAGATGTATTTAACAGTCAAGTTTATGTATTTACACCAAAAGGTGATGTAATAGAGCTACCAGCAGAATCTACACCAATAGATTTTGCATACAGAGTTCACTCAAAAGTGGGGAACAAATGTGTAGGTGCTAAAATAAATGGAAGATTAGTTCCTATTGACTATACATTACAAAATGGGGAGATTGTTGAGGTTATAACATCAACAAATTCAAATGGTCCAAGTAGAGACTGGTTAAAAATTGTTAAAACTCCAAATGCAAGGAATAGAATTAGACAGTTCTTCAAGAAGGAAAGAAGAGAAGAAAATATTGAAAGAGGATATGAAATTTTAGAAAAAGAATTCAAAAGATATGGAATTCCTCTAAAAGATTCTTCTATAGAAAAGCTTATGGAACAAATAGCAAAGAAATTTAACCAACCAAGCTTGGAAGATTTTATTGCTACTATAGGATACGGTGGCATTGTAGCCAGTCAAGTTGTTCCAAAAGTTAGAGATTTCTATCTTAAAGAAGAAAAGAAAAAAGAAAAAGAAAACAGACAAAAAGAAAATGAAGACTTATCAAAATATAATATAACTGACAAGGAATACAAAGAAAAAAGAAAAAAAAGCAGTTCTGGAGTTGTAGTAAAAGGATTAGATAATATTTTAGTTAGATTTGCTAAATGTTGCAATCCACTTCCTGGAGATGAGATTGTGGGATATGTAACAAAGGGAAGAGGTGTAGCTATACACCGTGCTGATTGTCCAAATTGCAAACTAGATGATGAACTTTTCCAAAAAAGATTGGTAGATGTGGAGTGGAATAATCCTAAAAAGTCTAAATTTGAGGGAGAAATTAAAATAGTTGCCACAGATAGAAAAAGTATGTTAAGTGACGTTACACATATGATTGCTATACAAAAGTTAAATATAAATGGAATTAATGCAAGAAAAACAAAAGAAGGAATAACTCATATTAATTTATTAATTGAAGTAAATGATATTTCTGAACTAACAAATTTAATGAAAAAACTGAAGGCTATACCTGGTGTGGACGATGTTTTCAGAGTAAGAAATTAGGAGGAAAATATGAGAGCAGTTGTACAAAAAGTTTCAGCTTCTAAAGTAACAGTAGATGAAGAGGTTGTTGGACAAATAAATCAAGGATTAATGGTTTTACTTGGGGTTACTCATGATGATACATCAAAAGATGTAGATTATATGGTGGATAAAATAATAAATTTAAGAATATTTGAAGATGAAGAAGGAAAAATGAATTTATCTTTAAAAGATGTTGGTGGTGAAGTTTTAGCTGTTTCTCAATTTACACTTTATGGGGATGCTAGAAGAGGAAGAAGACCTAGTTTTTCTGATGCCGCAAGACCAGAAGTAGCAAATCCACTGTATGAAGAATTTGTAGAGAAGGTAAAAAATCAAGGAATTAATGTGGGAACAGGAAAATTTGGTGCTCATATGATGGTTGATTTGACTAATGATGGACCTGTAACTATATTATTAGAATCAAGAAAAGAATTCTAGGTAGGGGGGGAAACTATGATATTAGAAAAGATTGTTGAAAGTCGCATGGGTGAAAATACTTATGTAGTTGGAGATGAAAATAGTAAAAAGTGTATTGTTGTAGATCCAGGAGCAAACTTTATTGACATAATGAATTATGTAAAAAGAATGAACTTAATTATAGAATATATTATTTTAACTCATGGTCATGGAGATCATATAACAAATGTTTTAACACTAAAAGAAGCAACAAATGCTAAAATAGTAGCCCACGAGGAAGAGAAAGAAATACTACAAGATAAGAAGAAAAATTTAAGTGCTTCCCTTCCATCAAATACAGTAGAATTAGATGCGGACATATATGTTAAAGATAATGATACATTAAAAGTTGGAGATATGAAGTTAAAGTTTATTCATACACCGGGTCATACTCCAGGAAGTATGTGTATAAAAATTGATAAACATATGCTTACAGGAGATACTTTATTTGCAGGAAGTATAGGAAGAACAGATTTTTATGGTGGAGACTATAAAAAAATGGAAAAGTCACTTAAAAAATTAGAAAAACATGATGATGATATTACTATTTATCCAGGTCATGGACCAAATTCTAATTTGAAAATAGAAAAAATGACAAATCCTTTTATGAGATAAATTAACACTTCAAGGATTTCAAAAGGAGCTAGAAAATGATAGGTGTTGTATTAAAAGGTCATGATTTTAAATACGAAGTAAGTGAATTAATTAAATTATTTACTTCTGATTTTAGATTTATTGACAGCAAAGATTGCATGATGGTTGTGGAGAATACTGTATTTTTCCATAATAACAATGTTTTTTCAAAAACAGTGTATTGTGAAAATTATCAGGTTATTCTAGAACATGTAGAGCATAGAAACTTAGAGGGACTATGTGAAAGGGAGAACAAGAAGGTTATAAAGGAAACTATAAAAAGGAGTATGTTTAAGATTTTAGAAAAGAAGTTTAATATTACTCCACCATGGGGAATACTTACAGGTATAAGACCTGTTAAAATAGTTCATTCATTACTTGATGATAATTACAGTGATGATCATATAAAAGAGAAATTAATGTTAGACTATTTTATAAGTAATGAAAAAATTAACTTAGCTCTTGATATTGCAAAAAGAGAAAGAAAATTTATTTACCCAATTGATGAAAGTAAAGTATCTTTATATGTTAGCATTCCATTTTGCCCTACAAGATGTTATTATTGTTCATTCCCAGCTAATTCTCTTAAGCAATTTGGTAGTTTGAAGCCTATGTATGTAGCTAAATTACTTGAAGAAGTCCAAGGTGTAGCTAGGTTATTAAAAGAACAAAATAAAACAATTGAGACTCTATATATTGGTGGAGGAACTCCAACTACTTTAACTCCTGCGGAGATGGATACTTTAATTAAGGGCTTATTTGAAAAATTTGATTTAAGTGAGATTAAAGAGTTTACAGTAGAGGCAGGGAGGCCTGATACAATAAATAGACAAATGTTAGAAGTTTTAAAGCAAAATAATGTTGATAGAATTAGTATAAATCCACAAAGTATGAATGATGAAACATTACAAAAAATAGGGAGAAATCATAGCGTACAAGAAATTATCAACTGCTTCCACTTAGCTAGGGAAGTAGGTTTTGATAATATAAATATGGATATAATACTAGGTCTAGTAGATGAAAATTTAGATATGGTTAGGAATACTTTAGATAAAATAAAAGAACTATCTCCAGAAAGTCTAACTGTTCATACCTTAGCAGTAAAAAGAACATCAAAGCTAAAGGAAAATCTAGAAGACTACGAGCTTGCTCAGTACGAAGAAATGGTAAAAATGATTAATTTAGCTATGGAATATGCAACAGATATGGGATTAAACCCTTATTATATGTACAGACAAAAACACATGCTAGGCAACCTGGAAAACATAGGTTATGCTAAAGAAGGTTATGAATGTATCTATAATATGCAAATTATGGAGGAAAAGCAAAGTAATTATGCACTAGGGGCTGGTTCTATAACTAAATTTGTATATCCAGATGAGGATAGGATTGAAAGGGTAGAAAACGTCAAAAATGTTGAACAATATATAGACAGAGTTGACGAAATGATAAGAAGAAAATATGAGGAGGTAGAGAAAAATGCTAAGTAAAGCGCCAAGAGGAACAAGGGATATATTACCAAAAGAAGTTTATAAATGGAACTATGTAGAAAAGAAATTTAGAGAAATTTGTGCATTATACGGATACGAAGAAATGAGAACTCCTATATTTGAACATACAGAAGTTTTCACAAGAAGTGTTGGAGATACAACAGATATAGTTCAAAAAGAAATGTATACTTTTACAGACAAAGGTGATAGACAAATAAGTTTAAAACCTGAAGGAACTGCTGGTACAATAAGATCATTTATTGAAAATAAATTGTATGCTGATACACAACCAACAAAATTATTTTACATAACTCCATGTTTTAGATACGAAAGACCACAAGCTGGTAGACAAAGACAATTCCACCAATTTGGAATCGAAGCATTAGGAAGTGATGAACCATCAATAGATGCAGAAGTAATATCTTTAGCAGTACAATTCTTTAATGAATTAGGGCTTAAAGATTTATCAGTAAATATAAATTCAGTAGGATGCCCTGTTTGTAGAGAAGAATATAATAAAAATTTAAAAGCATATTTAGATGCTAAATCTGATGTATTATGTGAAACTTGTTTAGAGCGAAAAGACAAAAACCCAATGAGAGTTATAGACTGTAAAAATCCTACATGTAAAGAAAATATAAAAGATATACCTTTTATGATAGATCATTTATGTGATGATTGTAAAAATCACTTTGCCAAATTACAAGAATATCTAAGAGAAATGGATATAAAATTTGTAGTTGATAAAACTATAGTTAGAGGTCTTGACTACTACAGAAAAACTGCTTTTGAAATAATATCAAATGATATAGGATCACAAAGTACAGTTTGTGGTGGAGGAAGATATGACGGCCTTGTTGAACAACTTGGAGGACCAAAAGGCATAAGTGGTATAGGATTTGGACTTGGAGCAGAAAGATTATTATTAACTTTAGAAAATAATAACATAGAAATAAAAAATCCAAAAGCTACAGATATATACATAGCAACAATAGGTGATGCAGCTAAGACTAAGAGTTTTAGTTTAATAAAAGCATTAAGAGATAATCACATAAGTGCTGATATAGATCACTTAGGGAAAAGCTTAAAAGCTCAGTTTAAATACTCAGATAAAATAAATGCTAAATATACAATAGTTATAGGTGATGATGAGCTAGCTGAAGACTTAGCTACTCTTAAAAATATGGAGACATCAGAGCAAACTACTGTAAAACTTAGCGAATTAGTAAATGAGTTAAAAAATAGATTATAATTAAAATTGACATAAACATAAGGTGGTAGAATTTTTGTATTCTTTCACCTTTTAGTGCGTAAATGACGAAGGAGGAAATATGGAGAACTTAAAAGGATTAAAAAGAACTCATTATTGTGGTGATTTAAGAATTGTCAATGTGGGTGAAGAAGTAGTTTTAAATGGATGGGTACAAAAGAAAAGAAACTTAGGTGGACTAGTATTCGTTGATTTAAGAGATGTTAGAGGAATAAGTCAAATAATATTTGACACAAATGTAAGTGAAGAAGCATTCAACAAAGCTGAAAAATTAGGTTCAGAATATGTTGTTGCTGTTAAGGGTATAGTTAGAGAAAGACAATCTAAAAACCCTAACATGCCAACAGGAGATATAGAAATAGAAGCAACTGAACTTAGAGTTTTAAGCAAATCAGAAACTCCACCAATATATATAAAGGATAATGACAATGTTTCTGAAGATTTAAGATTAAAGTATAGATTCTTAGATCTAAGAAAGCCTTCTATGCAACAAAACTTAATACTTAGAAGTAAAGTTGCTAGAATAGTAAGAAATTACTTAACAGACAATAACTTTATAGAAATAGAAACTCCTTTCTTAATAAAGCCATCTCCAGAAGGAGCTAGAGACTATTTAGTACCAAGTAGAGTTAACCCTGGTAAATTCTATGCTTTACCACAATCACCACAATTATTTAAGCAATTATTAATGGTAAGTGGTATGGATAGATATTTCCAAATAGTAAAATGCTTTAGAGATGAAGATTTAAGAGCTGATAGACAACCAGAATTCACTCAAATAGACTGTGAAATGTCATTTGTTGATGAAGAAGATGTAATGTGTATAATGGAAAAAATGCTTCAAGAAATATTCAAGGATACTTTAAATGTTAATGTAGAGTTACCACTTCCAAGAATAACTTATAAAGAAGCTATGGATAGATTTGGATCTGATAAGCCTGATACTAGATTTGGATTAGAATTTGTAAACATATCTGATATAGTTAAAGAATGTGGATTTGGAGTATTTGCTAATGCTGCTTCTGATGAAAAAGGTAGCGTTAGAGGTATAAATGTAAAAGGCAACGCAGAAGCTTTTTCTAAAAAAGGAATGAAAAAATTAGAAGACCATGCTAAAACTTACAAAGCTAAAGGACTTGCTTGGATAAAATTAACTGAAGCTGGAATAGAATCTCCAATAGCTAAATTCTTCTCTGAAGAAGAAATAAATGCTATCTTAGAAAGAATGGGAGCTGAAGCTGGAGACTTATTATTATTTGTTGCTGACAAAAATGCTGTAGTTTACGATGCACTAGGACAAGTTAGATTAGAAGTTGGTAGAAAACTTGATTTAATGGATAAAAATAAATACAACTTATTATGGGTAACTGAATTCCCATTATTCGAAAAAGACGAAGAAACTGGAAGAATGATAGCAATGCACCATCCATTCACATCTCCATTAGATGAAGACGTTGAAGGTTTAACTGGTGATAACAAAACTAGCTTAAGAGCTAAAGCTTATGATATAGTATTAAACGGATATGAAATAGGTGGAGGAAGTGTTAGAATATCTAACAGTGATATCCAAAAGAAAATGTTTGATGCTATAGGAATTAGTGATGAAGAAGCTAACGATAAATTTGGATACTTGTTAGAAGCATTTAAATACGGTGTACCACCACATGCTGGATTGGCATTTGGATTTGATAGATTGATAATGTTACTTACTGGATCTGACAATATCAGAGAAGTAATAGCATTCCCTAAAAATCAAAATGCAATATGTCCAATGACAAATGCACCAGGTGTTGCAGATGATATTCAGCTAGATGAATTATCTATAAAACTTAACATAGAAGAATAATATTTATAATAAACAGGCGGATTATAACTTAGTTATGATCTGCCTGTTTTAAATTTTGTCAAAAGGGTAGTAATAGAAAGAATGAAAAAAAATTTAATATTAAATGATGATAAAGTAAAAATAATATCTATAATATAAGTAGTACAAAGTTTTATAGAGAGGAGATATAGGATTATTAATAAGTCTTATATTATAAGAGAATGAATAATATATTTTTTTATGAAACAGAAATAGGTATTATAGGAATTAGGGAGAATAATAAATCAATAACAGATATATTTTTTTCAAAAGTAGATACTAATGATAATATAGAAGAAACAGATTTAATAAAAGAATGTTTTAAACAATTAAAAGAGTATCTTGAAGGAAATAGAAGAAAATTTGATTTGCCCCTAGAGGCTAGAGGAACAGAATTTCAAAAGAAAGTATGGAATGAACTTTTAAAAATACCTTATGGAGAAACTAAAAGTTATAAAGATATTGCTATTGCTATTGGAAATGAAAAAGCATGTAGAGCAATAGGAATGGCAAATAATAAAAATCATATACCAATAATTATTCCATGCCATAGAGTGATTGGCTCTAATGGAAAATTAGTTGGATATGCTGGCGGACTTAATGTGAAGGAGAAATTACTTAATATAGAAAATTTAGACGTAAAATAAAGGAGAGCCAAATGTTAAATATAGGATGTCACTTATCAGTATCAAAAGGATTTAAAAATATGGGAGATGAAGCTCTAAGCATAAATGCTAATACTTTTCAGTTTTTTACTCGTAACCCAAGAGGTGGAAAAGCTAAAGATTTAGATGAAAAAGATATACAAGTTTTCTTAGAATTAGCCAAAGAAAATAAATTTGCTAAATTATTAGCTCATGCGCCATATACTTTAAATGCTTGTGCAGCAGATGAAAGTAAAAGAGAATTTGCTATACAGACTTTTGCAGATGATTTAAGAAGGTTAGAAATGGTGCCAGGAAATTTATATAATTTCCATCCGGGAAGCCATGTGAAACAAGGTGTAGAAGTTGGAGTTCAATATATTGCAGATATGATAAACCAAACTTTAACACCCAAGCATTCTACTACAGTATTACTTGAAACTATGGCTGGAAAAGGTACAGAAATAGGAAGAAACTTTGAAGAGCTAAGAGCAATAATAGATAAGGTTGAATTAGGCGACAGAATAGGTATATGTATGGATACTTGCCATGTATTTGATGCTGGTTACGATATAGTTAATGATTTAGATGGTGTATTAGAAGAATTTGATAGAGTTTTAGGTTTAGATAGATTAAAAGCAATTCACTTGAATGATAGTTTAAATATTCGAGAAAGTCATAAAGATAGACATGCTAAAATAGGCGAAGGTAATATAGGTTTAGAAGCTATAACTAGAATAATAAATCATCCAAAACTTAAACATTTACCATTTTTACTTGAAACACCAAATGAACTAGATGGATATGCAAAAGAAATTGAATTGCTGAAAAGTGTATATAATGATTAATTATAAAATGCTTGAGATAAGATTTATCTCAAGCATTTTATTTTGTGTTTTTAATACTATTTTTTCATAATTCTCATTAAATCTTTATCTTCCTTACTTACTCGATTAGATTCAATAATTTTTTGTAAAGATTTGTTATATGTAAAATTATCTAAGTTATTATTTTTTAAAAATGCTAAGGTTTTTTCTGGAAAATCAATATATGCATATGATACAGCCCAAGCTACTGCCATTTTAACATAATATCCATCATGGTGAATATTATTTAAAGTATTTAATACATCATCAATATAATCTTCAATTATATAAAAATTAAGAATCATAACAACGGCAAATCTAATATCAAACTCATTTTGCGATGAAGTATAAGGTAAAATAAAATTCCAAACTTCATTTATATTTTTCTTTGTAAATTTTAAATTATTACAAAAACTATCACAAATTGCCCAATTATCTATTTTAGGTATGAAATTTTTTATATAATTGAATCTATTTTCATTATCAGTTTTTAAATATCCGATTATTAATCCCTCAATCATTATTTCTTCATAATACTTTGTATCATCATTATTTAAATAATTATGATAATCTTCTTCTTTAGATAAATTTTTAGCTATTTTTCTTAGTAATGGAAGTCTCACACCTAAAATATTTTCCACACCAGGACATAAATTGCTATGAAAGCTTCTATATTTATCGTCGGCTAATTTAATTAATTCTTGCCTAATTTCTTCTTTTTTATTATTAATCATACAATCACCTCATATAAATGAGTATATCACATATAATAAATTAATAAACGAGAAGAAAGAAGTCTAATTTTATTATTATAAAAATAGACTTCTTACATTTAACTTTTGAAGCAAAGTATTGAGGGGAAGTAATATTTAGCTATTTATGATCACAATTACACTTTTTATCTTTGTGATCTTCATCATGCTTTTCATGACAACATTCGTGATCAGAATTTTCCTTGTGTGCTTTTTCATGATCACAACAACATCCATTAGAATAATTGGATAATGGTACGAAACCTTGATTATCCATTGCATTGGAATTAAACTCAGGAACATTAGGAGTTAAATTCTTGTTTAATGTTGGATTAGTTTCAAATTGAGGTTTATTTCTATATACATTTTTAGTAGTCATAAAATACCTCCTTAAGATACTTCTCACTAATAGTATGCTAAAAAAACATAAAAATATGGTAAGAAGAAAAAACAATAAATCCAATTAATTGGCAGTAATGAAAAAGAAAAAACAAAAAAATTTCATAAAAATAAAAGGTATTAATATCAATCAAGTAACAAATTTCTACTTTTAAGTATATATTATATTAAATTACTTTAAAGGGGGGAACAACTATGGATTATACTTATGAGTGGATACATCCAGATCCAAATCAGCTACAAAACTCTATAAAGTTAATTGAAAAGTCCATAAAATCAGAAAAGAAAGATTCTATATTTTTTCAATGGTTAATCGAGAATATTCCAGTAAGTCAATTATTACCTAAAGAAACAAAAAAAATACAAGGAATTATAGAATCAATTAGAGATGATGAATTACGTCATAACCAAATATATAAAAAAATGTACTATCAAATTACAGGAGTAAAAATACAGCCAGAAGAAGAAACGTTTATTCCACCAGCAGGTTTTAAAGATGGAATAGCAGATGCTATGATAAGAAAATTAGATGACGTTAAAATTTGTCGTGAAATAATGGAAGGGCTTCCAAGTTTATATTATAGAGATCAAATTTTTTGTATATTGAGTGATGAATTAAGACATGGAAATTTATACAATTATATTTATATGGTAGTTTCTGTTATTTAAATAGATAGATAAAATAAAAAGATGTAACTAGTACTAGTTACATCTTTAATATTTACAATAAAAGTTAAATTAATCGGCAATCTCAACAACTTCAAGTATTTCTTGAGGACATGCTTTAACGCATATTCCACAGGCCATACATTTTGATGGAGCTGGTTTTTCTTCTGATTTAACAATAATTCCTTTTGGACATGCTTCTACACAAGTTAGACATCCAGTACACTTTTTCTTGTCTATTGTATAAATACCTTTAGCATTTTTAGATATTGCTTCTTCTGGACATTTTTTAGCACAAACACCACATTGATTACAAGCTTTTACATCTAATGCATTTTTTTTATTAACCCCTATAGATATACAAGAGAAACCTTCTTTTTTATAAAAGGCTTCAGAACAAGCTAGTTCACAACTTAAACAAGCTTGACATAAAGATTTGTCCTTAACAACTAATTTTTTCAATTTTCTTTTCCCTCCCCTAATATGTAGATAATTTATTTGTTTAAAAATAAAACATCCTATTTTTAGTGTATATGATTGTTATTGTAAAATCAACGAAGTAAGAAAATCAACTGATTACTTTTTGGAAAGATAAAAAATCATTAATGATATTTTTGCACTTTATGTTAAAATTAGAAATAAATATTTGAATAATAGAAATTAAGTGTTATATTATAAAAATAAATAATACAAAATTAATCGGATTTTTATATAAAGGAGGAAACAATGAAAAGAACAGATTATATATCGTGGGACGAATATTTTATGGGAATATCTTTGTTATCAGGCATGAGAAGTAAAGATCCATCAACGCAAGTTGGAGCTTGTATAGTTGATAAAAATAACAGGATAGTATCAATTGGTTACAATGGTTTTGTTAATGGATGTAGTGATGAAGATTTTCCATGGGAAAGAGAAGGAGAGTTTCTTGAAACTAAATATCCATATGTAGTACATGCTGAACAAAATGCAATATTAAATGCTAGAGGAAAATCTTTAGAAGGATGTAGTATTTATGTAAATCTATTCCCTTGTCATGATTGTGCTAGAAATATAATTCAGTCTGGTATAAAGAAAGTATACTATTTAGATGATAAATATGCGGAAACAGATTCAACAAAAGCATCCAAGTATATGTTTAAAAAAGCAAAAGTACAATGTATAAAATTAGAGCCAAGTATAGAAAAAATAGAAATATTATTTAAATAAAAGTTAATTAAAAGAAATATAAAATATGAAAATTTATTTTATATTTCTTTTTTTGTAAAAAGATATGATTAGCATTGTTTGATTTTAAATCAATATAAAATAAAGAATTTTTGTAAAATTATGGAAAAAATTATAAAAAAAAATCAATGTATTTAAATCGCTACATCTCAGAATATAAACAAAAATTCTCTACGGTATTGACAAAAATAAAGTTGAAAAATCAGAAATAAATCACTTGATAAAACACCACATGTAGTATAGAATATACAAGGTGGTTACTACATGTAGTGTTTTATTGAACGGGTAATGGGTATGAAACTTGTAGAAAAGTCAATAGGTTTACATAAAAAAATTAGTCTATGATAATAGATAAAAATAGATATAATTATGTACAAAAGGAGATGCTTATGAAAAAAGAGTTAAATATAATCAAAAGAGATGGAAAAGTTGTAAAATTTGATAAAGATAAGGTTGAAAATGCTATATTAAAAGCAATGAAATATGGTAGTGGAGTTTATATCCCAGAGATTGCAAAAGAAATAGCTGAAGATATAGAAACTATTTATATGGAACGTGACACTAATGCGACAGTATATAAAGTAGAAGAAATGGTATATACAAAGCTAATTGATTATAAACAAAAATTAACAGCTAAAGCATATGAAGGATATAGAGCTGTACAATCATTTAAAAGAACAATAAATACAACAGATGATAGCATCCTAGGGTTATTAGATAGAAGTAATGAAGATGTTTTAAATGAAAATTCAAATAAAAATGGTATATTAGCATCTACTCAAAGAGATTTAGTAGCAGGAGAAGTATCGAAGGATATGTCTAGAAGAAAACTAATACCTGCTCATATAGTTCATGCACACGATGAAGGAGTTCTTCATTATCATGATATGGACTATGCAATGCAACCAATACACAACTGTATGTTAATCAACTTAGAAGATATGTTAACAAATGGAACAGTTATTAATAATAAACTAGTAGAATCTCCAAAATCTTTTGGAACAGCATGTACTATAGTTACTCAAATTATAGCTCAAATAGCAAGTGCTCAATATGGTGGAAACACAATAACAATAAAACATATAGCACCCTTCTTAAGAGTATCATACAATAAATATTTAGATAAATATAAACAAAAATACTCTCTTGAAATGGCTAAAGAATTAGCTGAAGAGAGAATGATGGAAGAATTAAAATCTGGTATTCAAACTATTAGATATCAGTTATCAACTCTTCATACAAGTAATGGTCAATCACCATTTTGTACAATCTACTTAGAAATAGAAGAAGGTCATGAATATGAAAAAGAAATGGCATTAATTTGTGAAGAAATGATAGTACAAAGATTAGAGGGAATGAAAAACTATAAAGGTCAAACAATAGGAGAAGAGTTCCCTAAATTAGTTTACTTACTAGATGAACACAACTGTTTAGAAGGTGGTAAATACGACTATATAACAAAGCTTGCTGCAAAATGTAACACAAAGCGATTAGTACCTGATTATCAAAGTGCAAAAATGATGAGAAAAAATTATGATGGAGAGACATTCCCTCCAATGGGTTGTAGATCACACTTAAGCAACTGGAGAGGTGAAAATGGAGATTATAAATGGTACGGAAGATTTAACCAAGGAGTTATATCTTTAAACCTAGTACAAGTTGCATTAACAGCAGAAAAAGATATGGAAAAGTTTTGGAGCATATTAGATGAAAGATTAGATCTTTGTAAAGAAGCTCTAATGGTTAGACATAAATTATTAAAAGGTACAACATCTGATATATCACCAATTCACTGGCAACATGGTGGAATATCTAGACTAGAAAAGGGCGAAAAAATAGATTCTTTATTAGAAGGAGGATATTCAACACTTTCTTTAGGATATGTTGGTGTATATGAAATGACACAAGCAATATTAGGCATATCTCATACAACTGAAGAAGGTGAAAGATTTGCCCTTAAAGTAATGAATTATTTAAATAATAAATGTAGTGAGTGGAAAAAAGAAACAGGTCTTGGATTTGGGCTTTATGGAACTCCAGGTGAAAGTTTAACTTCAAGATTCTGCAGAATAGATAAGCAAAAATTTGGAGAAATAAAAAATGTAACTGATAGAATGTACTATACAAACTCATATCATGTTCATGTTTCTGAAGAAATAGATGCATTTTCTAAATTAAAATTTGAAAGTCAATTCCATGATATAAGTTTAGGTGGATGTATAAGTTATGTAGAAGTTCCAGATATGAGTAAAAACTTATCGGCTGTAGAACAAATAATAAATTATATCTATCATAATATACAATACGCTGAAATAAATACTAAACCAGATGTTTGCTTTGCATGTGATTACACTGGAGAAATAAAGTTAGATGAAAACTTAGAATGGTATTGTCCAAATTGTGGGAATAAAAATAAAGACGAGATGCAAGTTATGAGAAGAACTTGTGGTTATATAGGTTCAAACATGTGGGGTAAAGGTCGTACGCAAGAAATCGGAGAAAGAGTCTTACACTTATAATAGAAAAGGTGCTTATGCACCTTTTCTATTATACATAAAAATAGTAAAAGGATGGTAAGAAATGACATTACTAGATGCTAGACAATTAGTAACAAAAAAAGTAGCTGAATTAAAAGATAGAGTAAATAAATTAAGTAAAAAACCTTCTCTAGTAATAATTAGAGTAGGTGAAGATTTTGCCAGTGGAAAGTATGTATCAAATAAAGTTAAAAAATGTGAAGAAGTTGGAATAAATTCAAAAATAATTCATTTAGATGAAAATATTAGTCAAGATGAAGTAGAAAAAATTATTATAGATTTAAATAAAGACAAAGATGTTACAGGAATTTTATTGCAATTACCTATACCAAGACATTTAAATGAAGATTATCTTACAAATCTTATAGAAGATGAAAAAGATGTAGATGGATTTACCATAGGCAATATGGGGAAATTATCTCTTAACTTAGAAGGAAATGTGGCATGTACTCCTAGGGGTATAATGACATTATTAAAAGAATTTAAGATAGATATTGAAGCTAAGGATGTTCTTATAATAAATCGTTCTAACATAGTTGGAAAGCCATTATCACAATTGTTCTTAAAAGAGAATGCAACAGTGACTATAGCCCATAGTAAAACTAAAAATTTAAATAAAAAAATTGCAGCATCAGATATAGTTGTTACTGCAGTAGGAAGAGCTAACTTCCTAAGTGCACAAGATTTTTCTAACAGTACTACAATAATAGATGTATCAATTAACTTTAATGAAGCAGGAAAAATGTGTGGAGATGTGTCTAAAGAGGACTATGACGTTATAGTAAACGAAAAACAATGTCATTTAACTCCTGTACCAAATGGAGTAGGTCAAATGACTGTTATAGAATTAATTGAACAAACAATAGAAATTGCTGAAAAAGGGGAGAGTAAATAATGGAAACAAAATTAAAAGTAAAACTTATATCTCATACAATGAATCCAGAGCTTGTTGTAGCTACAGCAGGGAAGCTTTGTTATTCACCATCAAATATCGATGATTTAATGGAGAAGCAAACACCAGAAAGTATTGAAAGATTTGTAAATATGATTACTTCTATTGGTCATGGCAGTGTGTTAGAACATACTAGCTTTACTTTTGCCATAGAAGGAGTTTCTAGAAGTTTAACACATCAACTAGTTAGACATAGGATAGCATCTTATAGTCAACAATCTCAAAGATATGTTAAAGAAACTCAGTTTGAATATGTAATTCCGAAAGATATAAAAAACCATCCTATACTTGAGCAAAGCTATAAAAATCATATGGAAGATAGCCAAAGATTATATGATGATATAGTTGATAAATTAATATATGATTATGTTTATAATAAAGATCAGTATGGTGAACTAGTAGATATTCAATTAAAAAAATGTAATATAGACAAAGATGAATTTGAAGCATGGAAAAATGAGAATAAATCTTGTGAAAAGTTTGTAGAATCATTAAGAACATCATATAAAAAGTTATGTTCAACTTTAGAGAAAAAGGCAATTGAAAATGCTAGATATGTATTCCCAAATGCATGTGAAACAAAAATAATATGCACAATGAACTTAAGAAGTTTAATTAACTTCTGTCATCATAGATGTTGCAGAAGAGCACAAGAAGAAATAAATGAATTAGCATGGACTATGGTAGACGAAGTAGAAAAAGCAAGTCCTTTACTTGCCAAAACTCTTGGTGCAAGTTGTCAATTTGGACCATGTCCAGAAGGTGCTATGTGCTGTATGATGCCTTATGAAAAGATGAATAAATAAGGTTAACTTTTAAATTTATAAAATCCAGATACTAAAAGGAGCATAATAATATGAGAATAAATAGAATTAAAGATAATGATATAGCCAATGGATTTGGAATTACTATGTCTCTTTGGACCCAAGGATGCCCTCACAAGTGTAAAGGATGTTTTAATGGTGAAACTTGGAGTTTTACAGATGGTGAAGAATTTACTGATGAAAAACTAAATTATATTATGGATAATATTGATAAACATAATATAAAAAGAGATTTATCCATACTAGGAGGAGAACCTCTTTGTCCTGAAAATATTGAGGGAGTTATTTATGTATGTAAGATATTTAAAAATAAATATCCTGAAAAGAAAATATATTTATGGACGGGCTATACTGTTGAAAACTTTAATGAACTTCAAAAAGAAATTTTAAAATATGCAGATGTTTTAGTAGATGGCAAATTTGAAGAAGAGCAAAAGAATATATCTCTTACCCTGAGAGGATCATCAAATCAAAGAGTTATAAATGTTAAAGAAACATTAAAAGAAAATAAATTAATATTATTTGATTTAGATAATAAATAATATAAAAAGAAGCTATAAAATGGCTTCTTTTTTAGTTTAAATTACTTACAAATCTAACAAGTTGATATAATATAAAATAAAGAAGAAAAATACTCTTAATGGGGGAGATGATAGCTTATGTTAGGGGTAGCTTTAGAAGGTGGAGGAGCAAGGGGTGCATTTCACATTGGAGCCATTAAAGCTTTATTAGAAGAAGGATATGAGATAGATGGAATAGTAGGAACTTCTATTGGAGCATTTAATGCAGCTATGGTTGCTCAAGGAGATTTTGAAAAATGTTTTGAAATGTGGAATCATGTTACTCCACAGCAACTATTTGATATAGAGGATAGTCATATGGCAAATGTAATAAATAGAAATCTTAATATAAAAACCATAACCTATTTTTCCAGTGAAGCAAAAAAAATAATTACTAATAAAGGCATTGATACGGATAATTTACGCAAGGTTGTGGATGAATTAATTGATGAGGAAAAATTAAGAAATAGTAATGTGGACTTTGGACTTGTTACTGTGGAATTAGGACCTTTAAGCCCTATAGAAGTGTTTAAAGAAGATATTCCAAATGGAAAAATAAAAGACTTTATAATGGCAAGTGCTAGATATCCAGGGCTAAAAATGGAACCATTAGACGGTAAAGCATACTTAGATGGAGGACTTTATGATAATTGCCCTGTGAGTCTTTTAGCAAGAAAAAATTATGATAAGATAATAGCCATAAGATTAAATTCTAGTAGAAAATTGAGACATATTGATGAAAGTGTAAATGTGGTTGAAATACAGCCATCTATGGATTTAGGTGGAACATTTATATTTACAAAAGATTTGGCTCATAGAAATATTAAACTTGGTTATTATGAT
This sequence comes from Terrisporobacter vanillatitrophus, assembly GCF_051148895.1. GTDB lineage: Bacteria > Bacillota > Clostridia > Peptostreptococcales > Peptostreptococcaceae > Terrisporobacter > Terrisporobacter vanillatitrophus. Next base: position 3,594,410 of record NZ_CP154625.1, on the reverse strand, counting down.
GCAATTAAGGCTATAAGAAAATTAAGAGGAAGAGAATACTATATAGAGCCAGTAGATGATGATTTAATTTTTAGCAAACTTTTAGAATTACCTGATGAATTGATTATAGATATAGGAACAAGTATGGGATTAGAAGATATTCCTCCTAAAAGAATGCTATTTGAATTTATATTACCTAATTTATCAAAGTATTTAAATTTAAATAAAGAAGATGATTATCAAGATATTGTTATTGCGCTTTTAGAAAATATGGCAAAGGAAAGACAAATAGAAAAATTTAAAATATATTCCTTATCAGATTTTTTTAGCCTAATAAAAGATAATGAAAAAGAAGGTAACTTTCAAAATAAAGTACAACTTAGCTTAAGAAGATTAAAAAGAAAAGCAATTGAAAATATCAAACAAGTTGATATTAATATAATAAATGAAAAACTATTATGTTTACTAAAAGAAGAGGAATAAAAAATAGATAAGTTTGTATTTTTCAAACTTATCTATTTTTTTATTTAAAAAATGAAGAAAAATTTCCTCCGTATTCTACTCCGGCACTAAGCCCCATACCTTCAAATATTTTTTTATTTATTTTAGTATCTTCTAGAAGTATATATACTTGACCATTTATAGTTTCTTTTACAGTGGATGTCATAGAACCTTGATTAGGTGCCTTTAATACTAAAAAATCTTTTGGATTCGTATAAGTTTTTAGGGTTAATCTAAAGTTCTTTTTAGTTACTGTTAAAGCAATATCATTTCCAAAATTTTGTATATTAATTTTGCTGTGATTAATTGTAGTAAAACTATAGAATTCATTTTCTAAAGTTAGGCCTATAATGAAACCGGTGAAGTCTCTTATAGGAAAAGGTATAGTTCCTATGGAACAAGTTATAGAAGCTTTTCTACTTTTAAAAGAGTTACTTTGAATCCATAACCAAGATTTTGGAAAACTTTTACCCCAATTTTTTTCAATATAGACTTTTCCTGCCGTAAAATTTACATTTATACCATTAATGTTTAAATCTCCAATAATGGATCCGTTTAGAACACATACATGTGAATAGCACTCCATAAATTTCAAATAATTATAAAATCCCATGCTACCAGGATTAATAATGCTACCAGGCCACTTTACTAAATTTTTTAATATTAGATTACCATGAATATTTAAATCATTAGAATCTATGGATAGATTTATGTTTTCTAAAGAAAAAATATTAGAATTAATAAATATCCTAAATCTATTATTATTATATCTAAAATCCTTTACATCGTAAGATAAATAATTAAAAGTAGATTCTTTTCCATTTAAAATTTGTATAAAAGAGTGGTGTTCATCTTTATTATTGCCATAAGAAATACCGGGAATAATGGCAAGTTTATAATCATTTTTATTGTCGACTATTTTAAAATACCATCCTTCAAAGAAGTTTTTTCTTTTGTGTTTTCCATGATATAAATTGGGATTAAAAGTTTCTTTCATAAAATACCTCCTACTTATATCATTATTAATATGAAAAATAAGAGAAAATATAACAAAAACAACAAATATATTTACTATTTATAGAAAAAGTATTATAAGTATATAAAAAATTTAATTATATAATAATACTTAATGGTATAATAAGTAGTGCAATTAAGAAAATGAAAAATAGGTGATATAGATGGAAGATACAGTTAAGATAATAAATGAAATATGTAAAGAAAATATAATAAAAGTAGTTATAAGTAATAAAAAAAATAAAGAGGTAAAATACAATAAAATAGTTTTTCAACTAAAAAAAAATAATAAAGAATATTATCAAATAGAAAAATTTACAGACAAGCAAGTATTTCATGAAAATATAGAAATAAAAGACTTAAATTATAAAATACTTGAATATATGAAAGAAGACTTTAAACAGTTAAATGCTTGGTCAACTAACACAGTTTATGATATTAAAATATCTAAAAAAGGTAAAGTTTTTTTAGGTAAAAAGAAAAGTAACAGTGAAAATGTAGTTAACAAAGGACATAACAAAGAAAAGAACTATATCCTTAAAGAAGGTATGCTTATTCAACCTCTTATTGATTTAGGAGTTTTTACTAAAGAAGGCAAGGTTGTAAACTCAAAATATGATAAGTATAAGCAAATAAATAGATTTATTGAAATAATTGATGATGAAATCAAGAAAAATGATTATAAAGAATTAACAATATTAGATTTTGGTTGTGGAAAGTCATATTTAACTTTTGTTCTTTATTATTATTTCGTAGAAATAAAAAAGATAAATGTAAAAATGATAGGATTGGATTTAAAAGAAGATGTAATAAAAAAATGTAATGAAATAGCAAAAAAATATAAGTTTGATAATTTACACTTTGAACTAGGAGACATAAATGGGTTCAGATACAATAATAAGGTGGATATGGTTATTACTCTTCATGCTTGCGACACAGCTACTGACTATGCTTTATACAATGCAGTTAAGTGGAATGCAAAAATGATATTCTCAGTACCTTGTTGCCAACATGAGTTCAACCATCAAATGAAGGCCGAAAGTTTAGAAATTTTAAATAAATATGGAATTATACAAGAAAGAGTAGCAGCTCTTATGACAGATTCAGTAAGAGGTAATTTATTAGAATGTGTTGGATATAAAACTCAATTATTAGAGTTTATTGATATATCTCATTCACCCAAAAATATTTTAATAAGAGCATCAAAGTCAAATTTACAAAAAGAGAAAAAAGAAAAATCTCTACAACAAGTACAAGTACTAATGAAAGAATTTAATTTTAATCCAACGTTATACAATTTATTAAAAGAAGATAATTTAATTTAGATATAAAAACTCAAGGATCTATGGTTCTTGAGTTTTATAAATGCAATAAATAGTTTGCTTAAAAAGTTACTTATGCTATAATTTAAAAAATTATATTTTATTCAAATATATAATTTTGAAGGGAGAAAGTTAATGAAGATATTGAGGTTATTATTTAGTAGAATGGTAGTTATCGGGGTAATGATTGCTATCCAATTTTGTATATTTTTATTTTTATTAATAAAATTCACCCATTTTTCAGCAATATCATCTATTATGTGTACTGCAATAAGTGCTTTAGTAGTACTTTGGATTATAAATAAAAGTGACAATCCGGCTTATAAATTGGCTTGGATTATACCAATATTAATTTTTAATATTGCAGGAGGAATATTATATCTTATACTAGGTAATAAGAAACCTTCTAAAGAGATGAGATATCGTCTAGAGAAAGTTCAGCAAAAGACAAGTAAATACTTAAGACAAAATAAAGATATAGCAGAAAAAGTTGAAAAAGAAAATAAAACAGTTTATGGTCACATGAACTATATAAACTGTGCAGCTGGTTATCCTATGTACAAAAACACAGAGGTTAAATATTATAGTGTGGGAGAGGATAATTACGAAGATTTAATTAAAGAACTAAAAAAAGCAAAAAGATATATATTTATGGAATACTTCATTATAGAAGAAGGTAAGATGTGGGATGGTATTTTGAAAATACTAGAACAAAAAGCTAAAGAAGGATTAGATGTAAGACTTATGTATGATGATATGGGTTGCATATCTCTTCTTCCTTATGGATATAATAAAATTTTAGAGAAAAAGGGAATAAAATGTATTGCTTTTAATCCTTTTAAACCTTTATTATCTCTTGTTATGAATAATAGAGACCATCGTAAAATTACAGTAATAGATGGACATACAGGATTTACAGGCGGTATAAATTTAGCTGATGAGTATATTAATGAAAAAGTAAGGTTTGGACATTGGAAAGATACAGGAGTTATGTTAAAGGGACAAGGTGTATGGAACTTAACTATGATGTTTTTAGAAATGTGGAATTCTAGTAGACAAACAGACGAAGACTTTTCTATTTATAAACCAGAAGTACACCAATTGGAAACTACAATAAGTGATGGGTTTGTACAACCTTATGGAGATTCACCTTTAGATGAAGAGGTTGTAGGAGAAAATGTATATTTAAATATTATAAATAGTGCAAAAAACTATGTATATATTTTTACACCATATTTGATTATTGATAATGAGATGATGACAGCCCTTTGTTTAGCTGCTAAAAAGGGTGTAGACGTAAAAGTAGTAACGCCAGGAATACCAGACAAGAAGACCGTATTTAAGCTTACCAGATCTTATTATCCTCAATTAATAAGAGCTGGTGTTAAGATTTATGAATATACTCCAGGATTTATTCATGCTAAAGTATTTGTTTGTGATGATGAAGTTGCAACAGTAGGTACAATAAATATGGATTATAGGAGTTTATACTTACATTTTGAGTGTGGTGTGTATTTATATAAATGTAAATGCTTAAGTGATATTAAAAAAGATGCTTTAGATACAATTTCAAAAAGTAGGCAATTTTCCGAAGAAGACATAAAAGCTGGAAGAAGATATGCCTTATGGCAAGCAATACTTAGAGTATTTGCACCGCTTATGTAGAAATATAAATTGACAAATAAATAAAGTGATTTTATTCTTAAAATAAGAAAGGTGTAAAATACTTTATATAAGTAAGTGGGGGTGGCTACTATGAATGAAAAACTAGTAAAAATTCTTGAAGAAGCAAGAAATAATCAACTAATTAAAGAAAAGTTTATTGAAACAAGAGATGCAGAAGATCCTATGGAGGAGTTTTGTAATGTTGCCACATCTATGGGGTATGATATGACAGTAGGAGACCTCTTTGCAATGGGGGAAGAATATTCATCAAATCTTCTAAAAAGTTGTAATGGAGGAGCAGTTTATCCTATGGATGAATGGTCAGATTGGTATGAAGATTTTTTTACATCATTAAATTAGATTATAGTCAATAAAATGCTCTTAATAATAAATTTTATATTTATTATTAAGAGCATTAATTTTTATATTAATTAGATTTTGGTAAGGATATTTTTCCATTTTTTATTAAAGATAATAAGTAAATGGCTTCTTCTCGAGCATAAATATCATAAATTGTATCAGTATCATAATCAAGTACCATTTTTAATGCGTCGAGAACTCTATTGCCTTTAATTATTCTCAATAATGATTCAACCCTATTATAAATATCTAAAATATTTTCATCAATTAATATGGGGTCATATCTATGTATATCAGTTGTAAATTCATTTTTAGCTTGTCTGTTAGATAAGAAACTTAAATTATTCAAAAATGTTTCCATATATAAACCCACAAACCAAGGACTGGCACTTTCAAAGTTTTCAACTAATTCATCATCACTTAGATGTAAATTATTCATATTAGCACCTCCATTATATTATTAATTATAGGATTTACTATAAATTAATATTTACATACATGTAAATCATGGTAATATTCATACCAAAATTTGAAAAATAATAGAACAAGTAATTGTAAAAAATAATATCAAAAGTATAATGGGAGGTTAACTTGAAAAAAGATACCCGAAGGGATTGCACACTAAATAACTCCCTTTAAATATTAAAAAAAATAAAAACGGAGTTTGTGGAAAATTGATTTACTGGTTAATTATCATGTAATTCCAAGTGATTCTTCAACTTGTGTTTGAACTACAAATCCTTGAGTTTGTAGATATTTAATCATCCTATCTATAGATTTAGTTTGATTTACACAATCACTTAAGTAAGAATCGTATAATGAAGAATTAAATTCTTTATTATTTAGTAACATATTGTAACAACAAGTAAGTAGCATTCTTGAAATAGCTATTATAGCTCTCTTATGTCCACGTCTTTTTTTAATAGATTCATATCTATATTTAAAGTAAGGACATGATTTATCTTTAATAGCTGCATTGGCACATTGAACAAGCAAAGGTTTTAAATATAAACCGGCACGACTTATACGAACACTTTTCTTTTTTCCTGCACTTTCATTGTTCTGAGGCGTTAATCCTGCCCAAGAACAAAGGTGCTTTGATGTATCAAATTTAGACATATCAACACCTATTTCAGAAATTATGCCTACGGCAGACTTAGGTGTAATTCCTGGTACGGAAGAAAGTAAAGATATTTGATCCTGGTAGTCTGAAGAAATGATAGAAATTACATTATCTAGTTGGGTCAAACAATTATTTATATAGTCAAAATGGTTAAATGAAACTCTCATTTTGCTTGATTGCTCTTTAGATATATTGCCTTGCATAGATAGATTTATTTCTTCAGCTTTAGGTAGTAGTCTAGCATGAAGAAATTCAGTATAATCAATATTCAGCTTTTCGGGATGATCCAATGCATATTTAATAATAGCTGAAGAAGATTTACCAAATGTATCAGATACAACGCTAGAAATCATTAAGTTAGATACAGTTAATGAATTTTGAATTCTGTTTTTTTCACTAGAACGAAAATTAACTAATTTACTTCTGTATCTCATTAAATCTCTAAGTTCTCTGATTTGTTTTGGAGGAATAAAACTCCCCCTAACTAGACCATGCTTGTGTAAATCTGTAATCCATAAAGAATCACGTTTATCAGTTTTTTTACCAGGAATATTTTTTATAAATTTAGGATTTGCAAGTGTAATATTACAAGTATCTTCAAGAATGTTATAGATTGGTAACCAGTATTTACCGGTACTTTCCATGCATATTTCAGTACAATTGTTACTTAATAACCAGTTTTTGAATTCAATTAAATTATGGGTAAATGTTTGAAAGTTTTTAGTTTTATATGTTGTGATATTTTTAGAATTAGTAGAAGCAATTGTAGCTACTATAAATTTTTTGTGAACATCAATACCACAACATACTGGATGAACAATTTTAAGCATTTTATCACCTTAAATAAAAAATTAAGTAAGTAAACATTGACTGAATATCCTAGTTTTTTAACGGTCTTTGCTAAAACAAAGATTAACTTACGTGCTCATGGCACAATTATTTGTACTTAGATAGATATTCGGCACAAGTTTTTATGCGGATTTGCCGATAGGCACTTTTCTCACTTACCCCGCCGTGCTCTGTAGTATATTTACTTACTTATTAGATTTATTAACGAAAAATGTATGTATTATACCATTTTTCATCCAATTTTGTGCCTTGAGCACAGCGAAAGGAATGATAGTTTTTATGACTAATAAAATTGTGAATCCAAATGCAAGAGAAGCTTTAAATCAAATGAAAATGGAAATTGCAAATGAATTAGGTATGGAACATGATATATCAGGAGGAGATAAAACCTCTTATGTTAATGGTAAGAAAGGTGGAGAATTAGGAGGATTAATGAGTAAAACCCTAGTAAATATGGGAAAAGAGGAATTGATTAGACAATATTATAAATAATAAAAAAGACTGCTGATGCAGTCTTTTTTATTATTTATGCTAAGATATAGCTATAGAAATGTTTATATTGTAAATTATGGTTTTAATAAATATGATAGATAACATATTTATTAAAATTAAATAAAAAATTATACATAAAAAAATTTTATAATAAAAAAAATGGGAAAATATGTAGAAATTTTTTATATTTGTGTTACAATTTTCTTGTAATAGTTAAAATAAAGGAGAAATATATGTTACGAACATCGTTAGATTATATACTAGTTAGAACATTTCCAGAATCTGCTCTAGTATTTATTGTAGGTTGCTATTTTTTAAACTTATCAATATCAAAAAAAGATTTGTTAAAAAGTACATTAATATTAGGGGTAATTCAATCATTTGTTAGAATGCTTCCAATTAGCTTTGGCATACATACTATAATAGGAATGTGTCCTATATTGTTTATGTTAGTAAATCTGTCAAAAGATACTTTTATAAATTGTATAATGGCTTTATGTAAAGTATTTTTATGTTTAATACTTAGTGAAAGTATATATGTAATTTTATTAACGAAGGTATTATCTATTCCAGATAAGGTATTCATTGATAATTATACTATTATGGGAGCTATTTATAGTTTACCATCTCTTATTATATTTGCAATTTTATCTGCTTTATTAGGTTTTGTTACAAGAAAACTTCAAGGAGGGAACAAAGTTGAACCAAATGAGTAGTTTAACAGAGAATCTTTCTAGTAAATTTGCATTTTACTTATGTCAATCTAAGGATAAGTCAAGTGAAGAATTTGCAGTTTTAAAATATGGAGTTTTTGCATTTTTACAAGGGACTATAGCAATGATACTAACTATTTTATTTGGAATATTAACTAATACTTTATTTGAAATAGTAGTGATTTCGTTAGTAGGTGCATTGATGAAAAGAAACTCTGGAGGGGTACATTGTTCAAGCCCAAATAGATGTATTTTAGTAGGAATTATGGTGTCTTATACATTTACATTAATAGGCAAAAATATTGTAAATATGGAACAAGGATACATTAATTTTTTATGCATAATTATGTTTATTCACTCTTTTATAATTTTATACAAGAAATGTCCAGTGCCTTGTGATAATAAACCATTAAAAAAAGAAGAAACAAGAAAAAGGCTAAGGAAAAATGCATTTACTATATATTTTGTATGTGTAATGTTATTTATATCGAATATATTATTAAGTTCGATTTATAATATGAATGTTTTAAGTTTTTTAATCTTATATATGATACTAGGTTTATATATGCAGGCTTTATCTTTAACGAATATAGGAAATAAATTTATTTTATTTTTAGATAAAGTTTTATTAAAGCTTAAAATTTAATTTTGGATATTAGCAATTATTTGTTAATATAAAATTTATTGTAAAGGAGATATACATATGGGAATATTAGCAAAATTCTTCACTAAAGTTGCAAAGAATACAAGTTCTTACTGTTTATTCTTATTCTTTGAACCTGAAGTTCCAACATCTTTAAGAGAAGAATAATGAAGAAAAGAGCCATAGAAATTTTTCTTATGGTTCTTTTTGATATAATATTCTATAAATTTTTATTATATGCATAGGTGAATACATATGAATAAATTTGATTATGAAAGAAGATTAAAAATACTAGAAATTTTAATAGGATTAAAGTTTTTATATATTATATTAGCAACTTTAAATATTATAAGTTATTATAATGTAACATTAGATTCAAAAGGTATAGGTTATATACTTTTTTTTGCATGTTGTATGGTTCCATTTATGATATTTTGTTCAAAAATGATGTATGAAGATACAGAAAAAAACTTTACTAATATGCCTACATTTTATAATGCTATAGAAATTATTATAATCTTAGGATTATTTATTATTCTAATGACAAAAACAGGAGGTCAAAATAGCTCTTTTAAATACATTAGTACAATTATTATATTAATATCCTCTATTCAGTATAAAAAAGAAATTAGTTTTGCTATAGCTGTAGCTGTATCTATAATAATTCTATCATTTAATCTAGTAAACGTAGACTACACGTTAATTAAATATATGGACACAGCCAGACATTTAGAAGGTGATATAATATTAATAAGTTCCTTATTAATAACATCTTTTATTCTTTCTTTATATATTAATATTGAAAGTGATTATAATTTAAAATTGAAAGAATTAGCAGTAAAAGATGGGCTTACAGGTTTATTAAATCATAGAAGCTTTCAAGATGTATTAGATTCGTATATAACTAACTCTCAAAAAGAAGACAAAGAAGTTTCTTTATTGTTTATGGATATAGATAATTTTAAAAATTATAATGACGTAAATGGACATCAAAAGGGAGATTGGCTTCTTACAAGATTAGGTGAAATTTTAAGAAATACAGTTGATAATCTTGGTGTAGTAACTCGTTACGGTGGAGAAGAATTTGCTGTTATATTATATGATCAGACTGAAGAAGCAGCGTTAAACTTAGGAGAGTTAATTCGTCAAAATATACAACAAACATATTTTAAAGGTCAAGAATATCAGCCTAATAAGCATATAACAGTTTCTATTGGTGTATCTACTTATCCAAATGTTGCTAAAAATAAAAAGCAATTAATTGAACTTGCAGATAATGCTTTATATAGAGCAAAATCTTTTGATAAAAATCGTGTTGAAAGATATTATAATATATTGGATGAAATAGACAATAGCATTGACAAAAAAACCTTAGAATCTATTGCTAGTATGTTGAATAAAATAAATAAAAAAGATAAGTATACTTACGGCCATTCAGAAAGAGTAGTTATTTATGCTAAGAAGTTTGCCACATATTTACAAATGGAAGAGCAATCAAAAAAAGATTTGCTTTTAGCTGCTTACTTGCATGATATAGGAAAATTAGAAATATCAAAAGAATTATTAAATAAAAGAGAAAAATTATCTCAAAGTGAGTTTAATGTTTTAAAACAACACCCAACACTAGGAGCTGATTTGGTAAGTAATATAAAAGAGTTTAATGTTGTTGTACCTGTAATAAAACATCATCATGAAAAATATGATGGAAGTGGATATCCAAGTAACCTAAAAGGAGATCAAATTCCTTATTTAGCAAGGGTACTTACTGTAATAGATAGCTTTGATGCCATGACATCAAAAAGACCTTATAATATAAGAAAAGACTATAATCAAGCAATTATAGAGTTGAAAAAATGTGCAGGGACTCATTTTGATGTGGAATTAGTATCTAAATTTATAGATATGCTTCAAAGCGATATGATAAAGCAAAAGAAACCAGAAGGATTAAAGAATATTTTGCCATTAATGGACGAAGTTAATAGAAGTGCCTAATATAAAAAGCTTTCTAAAAATAATATGATTTTTAGAAAGCTTTTTATATTGTTTATTAAAATGTTTTTGCTACAATTAAGTTAAGCTTAGTTTGTGAAAATATATTCAAGGGGGATGAAAAAATGGGAGAATTAGGAGTTAAATACATATTTGAATCAAATGACAAGTTAACTAGTAATATTAGAAACATATTGAATACATTACAACTTAAAGATTATAATGATGAAATAGAAAAACTATATGAAAGTTTTATAAATGATATATATGATAACATATATACATCTAAAGAAATAAAAAAAATATTAATTACCTTGAACTATTCATTAGAAATAATAAAAGAAAATTTGGATAATAATAATTTGATTAGAGAAGATATTTTTTTTGTTGAAGATATAAATAAACAATGTTTAGTTGAAGAAATAACAAATGGAATAGTTATATCTTCTAGAAATGAACATGAAGAAAGTAAGTTAAAGTATTATGGATATTTACTTGGAAATATAATGTTTAAAGATAATCTAGACAGAGATGAATGTAATAGATTAATAAAATTATCTAGACAATTAACTTATTGTCAAATTAAATTACTAAATATGTATGTAATTTCTCAAACTATTCAAATTCCAATATTACAGAGAGAAGACTATACTAAATTAGGTATAAGAGATTATAAACTACTAGGGATGCTACAAGATACGCTAGATATGATACAAAAATCAATACTAAATGGAAGTGGAAAGTTAGTTTTAGATGTTGTTCAAATAAATCCTTCTAAAATAAAAGTTCAAGGAGTGGGAACATTACTATATAATTGTATGTCTTTAAATAAAATGCCTTATGATGAACTGGAGGATATGTTGGAGTTATTGTCAAAATAAAAATAATATGATAAATAAGTGCTTATTATGAGCACTTATTTTGTTTAAAATTAAATAAAATGGGTAAATTATATATAATTCAGATATAAAAAAAAATAAATATAAATATAAAAAAAATAGTGCAAACGGTTGCATTAAAATATTGACATGACTATTCAAGCTATGATAGTATCAATATAGAAATTAAAGTAAACTATATATGATTGTGAAAACGATTATATAATATTAAATATTAAATAAGGGAGAGGCCGAAATTAATGAAGGACAAAATATTTGGTGTTTTACAACGTGTAGGTAGATCGTTTATGCTACCAATAGCTATTTTACCAGTAGCAGGTTTATTTTTAGGAATTGGTGGATCATTCACTAATGAAACAATGCTAAACGCTTATGGGTTAATGGGCATTATGGGACCAGGTACGCCTATAAATGCATTTTTAACAGTTTTAAGTAATGCAGGAGATATTGTATTTGCGAACTTACCATTATTATTTGCAATGGGTGTTGCAATAGGTATGGCTAAAAAAGAAAAAGAAGTAGCAGCTTTATCTGGAGCTATAGCATTCTTAATAATGCATGCTTCTATTGGTGCAATGATAAATATTAACGGTGGAACAGAAGCTATGCTAGCTGGTTCTACGGCAAGTGTATTAGGTATAAACTCACTTCAAATGGGTGTATTTGGAGGTATGATAGTAGGACTTGGTGTAGCGGCGTTACATAATCGTTTCTACAAAATCGAATTACCACAAGTACTGTCATTCTTTGGAGGAACTAGATTTGTTCCAATTATATCTGCAATAACTTATTTATTTGTTGGTATATTAATGTTCTTTATATGGCCAAATGTACAAAGTGCTATTTATTCAGTTGGTAATATAGTACAAAGTTCAGGATATGCAGGAACTTGGGTATATGGATTTATGGAAAGAGCTTTAATACCATTTGGACTTCATCACGTATTCTACTTACCATTCTGGCAAACTGCTGTTGGTGGTACTGCAATGGTAGGAGGACAACTAATAGAAGGTGCTCAAAATATATTCTTTGCACAACTAGCAGATCCATCTACTTCACAATTTAGTGTAGAAGCTACTAGATTTATGTCTGGTAAATTCCCACTTATGATATTTGGTTTACCAGGTGCAGCACTTGCAATGTATAAATGTGCTAAACCAGAAAAGCGTAAAGTTGTTGGAGGTTTACTATTATCAGCAGCATTAACAGCAATGTTAACAGGTATAACTGAGCCAATTGAATTTACATTCTTATTTGTTGCCCCAATATTATATGTAATACACTCAGTATTTGCAGGAGCAGCTTATATGATAATGCACATACTAAATGTTGGAGTTGGTATGACATTCTCTGGAGGTTTAATAGACTTAACATTATTTGGTATATTACAAGGAAATGCTAAAACTCATTGGCTAAATATAGTATGGGTTGGTTTAATATACTTTGCAGTTTACTATTTCTTATTTACTTTCTTAATTAAGAAATTTAACTTCAAAACTCCTGGTAGAGATGATGATGAAGAAGAAGTAAAATTATATACAAGAGCAGATGTAAATGCTAGAAAAGAAGGAAGTTTAGCAAGCTCATCAAATCAAGATGATAAGATATCAGCTATGATATTAAAAGGCTTAGGTGGACAAGATAATTTAAGTGATTTAGACTGTTGTGCTACAAGACTTCGTGTTACTGTAAAAGATTCTTCTAAGGTAAGTGAATCTTTACTAAAATCAAGTGGAGCAGCAGGTGTTATAATAAAAGGTAATGGAATACAAGTTATATATGGACCAAGGGTAACAGTTATAAAATCAAACTTAGAAGATTTTATAGAAAGCGGTGTTAATCTTGAGGTTGCAGCAGATTTAGATGTAGTAGAAACAAAGAAAGAAAAAAAAGAAGATAAAGTTGGAAATAATTCTATAATTGTAGCTCCTATAGAAGGTAATGCCATAGCTTTAGAAGAAGTAGGAGATGGAGTGTTCTCTGAAGGTATGTTAGGAAAAGGTGTTGCAATAGAGCCAACTGTTGGTAGAGCAGTATCACCAGTGGATGGAGTGGTTTCAACAGTATTTGATACAAAACATGCAGTAGGATTAACTTCGGACAAGGGTGTAGAAATACTAATACACATAGGTTTAGATACTGTAAAACTAAATGGGAAACATTTTATTACTCATGTTAAAGCAGGTGACCAAGTTAAGGCAGGAGATCTTTTAGTAGAATTTGATATAGAAAAAATAAAAGAAGCTGGATATCCAACTGTTACTCCTGTAATAGTTACTAATACAGATAGTTATGAAGATGTGGAAGCTATAGCTAAAGGTGCAGTAAAGCAAAAAGATAAATTAATATCAGTGAGATAGTTTATAAAGATGTAGGTTTTAATACCTACATCTTTTTTTTATTAAAAGTGTGAAATATAAAATTTATTATTTACACCATAATTATACTTAATTAGTGTGAAAAATTATAGGAAGGGTATAAATGATATTAAATAAAGTTATATTGTAAAAAAAGTTCATAAAATAACGTACTTAAAATATAAAAATAATAAAAATGTTCATAAAATGCGTTATATATATATACTATTTTTACAAATTATTTTATAATATAGTTAAATAATTGTAATATATTGGAGGATAAATGTAATGACTTTTAAATCAGATATAGAAATAGCGCAGGAATCAAAACCTCTACATATTGGAGAAATAGGTAAAAAATTAGGCCTAAATGAAGATGAATTAGAATTTTATGGGAAATATAAGGCTAAGATTGATTATAACTTATTGAAAACACATAGAAAAGATAAACAAGGTAAGTTAATTTTAACTACAGCAATAAATCCAACTCCAGCAGGAGAAGGAAAGACTACAACAACAATAGGTTTAGCAGATGGTTTACGAAAAATTGGCAAAAACTCAATCGTTGCACTACGAGAGCCTTCTTTAGGACCTGTATTCGGGATGAAAGGTGGAGCTGCTGGTGGAGGCTATGCTCAAGTTATACCAATGGAAGATATAAACTTACACTTTACAGGCGATTTTCACGCAATAGGAGCAGCAAATAATTTATTAGCAGCAATGATAGACAATCATATACATCAAGGTAATAAATTAAATATTGATCCAAGAACTATAACTTGGAGAAGATGTGTAGATATGAATGATAGGCAATTAAGAAATATAGTTTGTGGTATGGGAAGAAAAGTTGATGGTATAGTTAGAGAAGATGGATTTGATATAACTGTAGCATCGGAAGTTATGGCTGTTTTCTGTTTAGCTAATAATATTAGTGAACTAAAAGAAAAGTTAGGGAATATAATTATTGGATATACTTATGGAAATTTACCTGTAACAGCTAAAGAATTAAATGCTAATGGTGCAATGGCGGCTTTACTAAAAGATGCTTTGAAACCTAATTTAGTTCAAACATTAGAAGGAACACCAGCACTTGTTCATGGAGGACCATTTGCTAATATAGCTCATGGATGTAATTCTATAATAGCTACAAAAATGGCTATGAATTTTGCAGACTATGTTGTAACAGAAGGCGGATTTGGAGCAGATTTAGGGGCGGAAAAATTCTTAGATATAAAATGCAGAATGGCTGATATAAAACCAGATGCGGTAGTAATTGTAGTTACTGTAAGAGCTTTAAAATATAATGGTGGAGTGGATAAATCTAACTTAAATGATACAAATTTACAAGCTTTAGAAGCTGGATTGCCAAATTTATTAAAGCATGTTGAAAATATTAAGCAAGTATTTAAGTTACCTGCAGTCGTTGCAATTAACGAGTTCCCAACAGATAGTCAAGAGGAAATTGACTTAATAAAGGAAAGATGCAATGATTTAGGTGTAAATGTGGTTTTATCACAAGTATGGGCAAAAGGTGGAGAAGGTGGAATAGACCTTGCTAAAGAAGTAGTAAGACTTTGCCAAGAAGAAAATAATTTTGAATATGCGTATTCACTAGAAGGAAGTGTAAAAGAAAAAATAAATGAAATAGCTACTAAAATATATGGAGCTGAAGGTGTAGATTTTACTAAGGAAGCAGAAAAAGAAATTGCCAATTTAGAAAAATTAGGATTTAATAATCTTCCTATATGTATGGCAAAAACTCAATATTCATTAACAGATGACCCTTCCAAGTTAGGAAGACCAGAAAAATTTAGAATAACAGTTAGAAAAATTAATATAAGTGCTGGAGCTGGATTTATAATAGCTTTAACAGGAGATATTATGAAAATGCCAGGATTACCTAAAATACCAGCAGCCGAAAGAATTGATATTGATGAAAATGGTGAAGTAGTTGGATTATTCTAAATTAGTTAAATGATAAAGTTCATATTATTAATAATATAATTAGAAGTAGCAATAGTATAGTCTATTGCTGCTTTATTTTTTACACATAATTATTTGGGAATGAATAATATATGCTAAAGAAGCACCAAAAATAATAGATGATAATATTTTGATTTTATGGATTAGCATAGGTGTATTAGTGATTTTTATGTTAAATGAAAAATTTGGCAAGAAATAAAAATTGATTTTTAGAAAATATTTAAGTTGACCCCTTATAGAGTTCAACTTTTTTGTTTAAACTTGTAAAGAATTATAAGTAATATGGTATACTTTTTATATTAATATTATTTATAAAAGTAGGCATATTATCCTAAGTTTTTAAATAATTATTACATATTAAAAAGTTGTAAATAGGAGGGTTTTAAATGGCAGGTATAATAACAAGATTCAAAGATATAATGTCTTCAAACATTAATGCATTATTGGATAAGGCAGAAGATCCATCAAAAATGATTGATCAATATTTAAGAAATTTAGAAAGTGATCTGGGAAAAGTTAAAGCTGAAACTGCATCTGTAATGGCTGAAGAAAAAAGATCTAAAAGAGAGTTAGATGAATGCAATGAACAGATAAATAAAATGCAAAAATATGCAGAAAAGGCTTTAATAGCAGGAAATGAATCTGATGCAAAACTGTTTTTAGAAAAGAAAACTCAATTATCTAAAAATCAACAAAGTTTACAACAATCTTATGATATAGCTGCAGACAATGCTACAAAAATGAGAAGTATGCATGATAAACTTATTAAAGATATAGGTGAATTAAATGCAAGAAGAGATCAACTAAAAGCTAAGCTAGCAGTTGCTAAAACACAAGAAAGATTAAATAAAATTGGTTCAAGTGTAAATGGAGCAAAAGGAAATTTATCTGCTTTTGATAAAATGGAAGATAAGATAAATAGACAGTTAGATGAAGCCAATGCCATGGCTGAATTAAATTCTTCAAATGAAAAAGAGAGTATAGAAGATTTAATGAGTAAATATGATGATAATAAAGAAAGTAATTCTGAAGTAGATGATGAATTACAAGCTTTAAAAAATAAACTAGGATTATAAAATTTTTAAAAGATTATGTTTTATGGGGGTGATTTTTATAAGTAAGTCTTATTATTGTGAAGGATGCGGGGGAGTTATGGAATTTAACGCCATGGCTCAAGCTCTAAAATGTCCTAACTGTGGCACTGAAGTTGAAATAGAAAATAATCCAGAGGATGTTATAGAACATAATCTTGATATTCATGCAATTAAAACAATAAAAGTAGAAGAAAAAACGTCTACAAGTATGGAATGTGAAGGATGTGGAGCTATGGTAGAGGTTGACGCAACTAGTACTGCAACTACTTGCCCATATTGTGGATCTCATTATGTTTTATCTCAAAAGCAAATTGAGTCCATAATTCCTGATGGTGTAATCCCTTTTAAAATAGATAAGTATGATATAGAATCTATATTTAGTCAATGGATTAAAAAAAGGTGGCTTGCTCCAAATGTTTTGAAAACTTTATATCAAAAGGATAAGGTTCAAGGAATCTACATGCCGTATTGGACATTTGATGCAGATACAAGTACTAACTATACTGCAATGGGTGGAATTGATTATGAAGTGGAATATGAAGATAGTGAAGGTGAAAAACATACAAGAATAGAAACAAATTGGTATCCTACTAGTGGGCATATAGATTATTTTTTTGATGATGTTTTAGTTAGAGCATCAAATAAATTAAGCGAAAATCTTTTAGGATGGATTGAGCCATACAATACAAAGGATGTGGCATCATACTCACCAGATTATATGTCAGGTTATTGTTCAGAAATATATACGATAGATTTGAAGGATGCGCACAGTGATGCCGTGAATAAAATGAGAAATGATATTCATTATATGGCAGAAAGAGATGTGTTAAGACGTTATGATAGGGTTCGTTCAGTAAGGCTTCATACTTCTTATTCAGATGAAACATATAAACATATTTTTATACCTGTTTATTCAACTGCTTATACATACAAAGATAAACAATATAATGTTTTAATAAATGGAGAAACTGGGAAAATTAAAGGCGAATATCCAAAGAGCCCTATTAAAATTGCAGCCATAGTTATATTAATATTAGGTATATTATTAGGAATTTATTTAGCATCATCAGATAAAGATGTGAGTTATAATAATGACAAAAAAATTCAGTATAGTGAATTAGTTAAAGACGAAACTGTTTCTTCTTTGGAAGAAATAATGTTTTAGGAGGTTAGTATTATGGGACTATTTAGTAACCAATTTTCCAATGTAGTTGAATGGGAAGAATTTAGAGATGACATGCTATTTTGGAAATGGGACAATAAAGAAATAAAAAAAGGTAGTAAATTAGTTGTTAGAATGGGTCAAGATGCTATCTTTATGTATAATGGTAAAATCGAAGGGATTTTTAAAGATGAGGGAAGCTTTGACATGGAATCAGAAATAATTCCTTTTTTATCAACATTAAAAGGATTTAGATTTGGATTTAATAGTGGTATTAGAGCTGAAATTTTATTTGTTAATACAAAGGAATTAACAGTGAAATGGGGTACAAAAAATGCTATTAATATACCTGCGCCAGGTCTTCCAGGAGGAATGCCAATAAAATCTTTTGGAACATTCTGCTGTAAAATATCAGATTATGAAGTACTAATTGATAAAATTGCAGGTATCAAAAAACAATTTACAATAGAAGATGTAAAGTCACGTATTATGTCTATGTTAGATCAGGTTATTATGAAATGGATAGTAAAAGAAGGAAAGGATATTTTTAATCTTCAAGCAAATGCATTTGAAATATCTAAGGGAATACAAGAAGACTTAGATATGGAAATGGAGAAGGTAGGAATAGCTATTACTAACTTTGCTATATCAAGTGTGTCATATCCAAAAGAAATACAAGAAATGGCTACAAAAGCTGCATCTCATAGTATGATCGGTGATATAAATAAATATACTCAAGTTGCCATGGCAGACTCTTTATCAAAAGACGGATCTGGAGGTTCTATAGCTTCTGACATGGCAGGAATGCAAGTTGGAATGATGATGGGCCAACAAATGGTTAATAACATGAATAATAAACCAAAAAATAATGAAACTCAAGAAAGTTCATCTGGGGGAAAAAAAACTAATTTCTGTCCTAACTGTGGTACAAAAAATGAAGGATCAAACTTCTGTCCAAATTGTGGAACAAAATTAGGATAACAATAAAAAGATATAAGTTAAATTTAACTTATATCTTTTTATTGTTATCTATTTAAACTAAAAATCTATTTGATTTATGTAAATTAATAATATATCTTACTAAATTAAACGAAAAATAAAAATTTTATTTAATTTTAAATAATTATAAATGTAAAATATATTAAAAAATATTATAATATAAATATGCTATTTAATGGAAGTATTAATTATGTTTCCTAGACACATCAGGGGGGGAGTATTATGAGGAACAAAAGAAAAAGTACAGAATTAGTTTCACCTATAGGTAAATACTGTACAGCGATTGATTTAAAAAATTTAAGTAAAGAGTATGTTGAAACAAAATTATCACCATTTGCATCTTATAAAGGGGACAATCATAAGGTTAATAGACCCAAGAGGACTACATCAAAATCAGAAGTAGATTTTTTATTAGAAAAGGGTCATATTGGTGAGGTTGAAAAGATGATATTATTTGCCATTAATAATTTAGTTTTTGCAACTTCTTTACAAATTACTACGTACCTAAATAAAGGTGAGGCGAAAATAGAATCAAAATCTGTAGCTCGAAAACTAACAAGATTGAAGGAAAAAAGTTTTATAAAACAAATTGAGTTTGTATCAGAAAATAGTACGAGTTCATATAAAGCGTACTACTTAGGTTATCATGGAATAGGACTTTTAAGAGCATTAGATAGGAAAACATATTCGCAAGGATATGTAAGTGAAATTAAAACTGCAAAAATTAAGTGTTTACTAGCATCAAATCAACTATTAACGCAAGTGATGGATAAAGATACAGAGTTTAAAGTATCCAAAATAATTTTAAATGAAAATATAAGAAATTGCATAGTGAGACCTCAGTCAATATTAACTAGTAATGGAAAAACATATTTAGTTGAAGTTATTAGAAAAACAGATAACTGGGACGAAGAATTTTTAAACAAATTACGTAGGTATGAGAATGTAATTGAGCATTATGATAATTTAAATATCAAATTTAGTGATAGACCAGGCTTAATAGTACAAGGAGAATCTTATGATCATATGTTAGAAATTATGAGTATGATTAAAAGCAGACAAGAGGAAGTTAATATAAAGATAATATTTACTTACGATAGAATATTACTATATAACTTAGAAGAAGCATTCTTTGCATTAGAGGAAAAGCAAAGTAAAAAGAACTTATTTTCATTCTTATTTAAATGATAATAAAAATATCACCATGGATAAATTTTATTCATGGTGATATTTTTATTATTAAAATCTTTTTTAAATTTTAAACTGTTATTATTTAAAAATAAGAGTATGTTATTTTCTAATAAACTAAAGTAAATATTTTTGAAAAATAGAATAAAAAGCATATATAGCTAAAATTCTACATTCATTCATAAAAAATTTACATTAAATTCATATTAATAAGGTATTATTAAAACATAGAAAGACTAGCTTAATAATTTACTTAAATACCCGTATAATGATAGATTCCCTCACACTCTTTTATCTATCATTATAAACCTTAAGCCCTGTACCCTCGTAGCAGGGCTTTATTTTTTTATAGAAATTTGTATCTTGGTTTTTTTTCTTTAAAAATAACATATCTTAATAAATCATCCATATATATGGCGAAAAGTGACAAAAAAAACCAAGCAATAGAACTATTTAATGATATTTGGCCTAAATAATTATATTTTAGTTGTGAATAATCCCATACATTTAATAATAATATTCTATTTATTATAATTCCTGAAATCAATTCTACAATATCAACAAGAAGTACAGAAATTAACATTTGAAGTAATAAAGGAATTTCTTTATTTGATAACTCATTTATAGATCCTATAAGTATAAAGCAAAGACCACCTACTATTACCATTGAAAAATGGGAATATCCTCTATAAGCAATTTCAATGAAATAATAGGTGATACCTCCTATGAGAAATAATGTTAAATATTTTAGTGTGGTATTTAAAATTTTCATAGATTTTACTCCTTATAAATTTGTTAATATTAGTAATTATTTTTTCTAACCAATGAATTAACATACATGGCAAAATAAGTAATAAGTTTTGTTTAGATAAAATAAATAAGGGGTAAATATATATTACAAAAGACAATCAGGAGGTAATTGTAATGTCAGATAGAATAGTATGCGATTGCATGGGAACTTCATTAGAAGATATAAAAAGTGCTGTAGCTAGAGGAGCTAAAACAGTAGACGATATAAAAGAAATCACTGAGGCGGGAACAATCTGTTGTGGATGTGATTGTGAAATTGAAGAAGCACTTAATGAAGTATTATAATGATTAATACATAGTACTCAAGGGACTTTAAAGTCCCTTTAGTACTATGTATATATAAATTAAAAACATATATTAAAAATCATACAAAAACTACCCTAAAATCAATGAATTATTCTGGTAATTTAAGGATATTTATATGTAAATACTTGGTAAAAAGTTCTGCTTTATAGCATGGTTAATTTCTCCAATTAAGTATTGAAGCCAACTTAAAAAATATGCTAAATATTCAAAATATAATAAGAAAATGATATGGATAATTTTTATTGGTGACATAAAATAAAGTTGTTTGATATTTTCACATAATTATTGTATAATAAATTCGTACTAAGGAATAGATGGGGAAAATGTTTTACTAGTGCAAAACATTTTATTATATATACAAAAGAGAGGGAAGATTAATATGTTAAAAGTTACTTTAAATGATGTAAAAAAAGCTCAAGAAACTATTAAAGGTGTAGTTAAAGAAACTCCTGTTTTAGAAAGCAAAACTTTAAGTGAAATGACAGGTGCAAACGTTTTTTACAAATGTGAAAACTTACAAAAGACAGGATCTTTCAAAGTAAGAGGGGCTGTTAACACAATAGCAAATTTAACTGATGAGCAAAAAGCGAACGGTGTTATAGCTTCAAGTGCTGGAAACCATGCTCAAGGTGTTGCATTAGGATCACAAATGACTGGGATAAAAGCTACAATAGTAATGCCTGCTACTGCACCTCTTGCAAAGGTTTCTGCAACTAGAGGATACGGAGCAGAAGTTGTATTAAACGGGGAAGTTTATGATGACGCTTATGCAAAAGCTGTAGAAATACAAAAAGAAACTGGTGCTACTTTCATACATCCATTTAACAACGAGTATGTAATGGCTGGCCAAGGAACAATTTCTTTAGAAATATTTGAACAATTAAATAATGAAGTAGACACTATACTTTGCCCAATTGGTGGTGGGGGAATAATAGCTGGTGTTGCAGTAGCTGCAAAAGCTTTAAACCCAAATGTAAAAGTAGTAGGCGTTCAAACTGCAAATATACCTTCAATGCAAGAATCAGTAAAAAATGGAGAAGTTACAACTGCTTTCCATGCTGCTACAATAGCTGATGGTATAGCTGTTAAAACTCCAGGAGATGCTACTTTTGAAATAATAAAAGAATTAGTTGATGAAGTAATAACTGTAACTGAAGAAGAAATAGCTCAAGGAATGTTATTCTTATTAGAACATCAAAAAATAGTTTCTGAAGGTGCTGGAGCAGTTTCAACAGCAGCCTTATTATCTAAAAAATATCAACCAGCTTCAGGGGAAAAAGTTGTTTGTATAGTTTCTGGTGGTAATGTAGATGTTAACACATTATACAGAGTTATAGGTGCAGGTTTAGCTAAAGAAGGAAGAAGATATTCATTCTCTACAATAATGACTGACAAGCCAGGTGGATTCTTACAATTAATAAAAATAATAAGCGAAAATAATGCAAATATATTAAATGCTAATCAAACAAGATTATCTTCTGGTGGAGCTATAGGAAAACAATCAGCAGAGTTCATACTTGAAACATTTGATCATGATCATATAGCTAAAATAAGAAGTGAAATAGAAGCAGCTGGATTTAAAGTAACTGAATTATAAAAATATATAGTTATTAGGGAATAAAATATAGATAAAAAGACTATCAATATGATAGTCTTTTTATTATTTAATATTTTTTATTATATTTAAAATATCATTTGATTCATAAATTTCCTACTAAATTATTTACTTACATTTCCTGCAACATTTAAAACATCCCATGTAGTTGCAAAGGGAGGTGCATAGCATAAATCTAGCATACCAAGTTGCTCTGTAGTCATACCTGCTGTAATGGCTGTAGCTATTACATTAGCTCTTTGAACAGCATCTTTATATCCAGCTATTTGACCTCCAAGGATAACTTTAGTTTTTGCATGATAAACTAATTTAACTAATAATTTTTCGCGACCTGGATAGTAGTGTGTTTGGTTATAATTAGTTATGCATTTAGTTTTGTAATCAATATTAAGTGACTTAGCTTTTTCTTCTGTAAGGCCAGTAACAGCAGCTTCCATATCTAAAACTTTTATACAACTAGAAGCTAAAGAACCAGGAAAAGAAGAATCCATTCCACCTAAATTTTCTCCTACAATTCTACCTAGTTTGTTTGCTCCAGTAGCTAAAGGAACGTACATATCTTCGTTAGTAACTATATTTTTTATAGTTGCACAATCTCCTGCAGAATAAACATCTTTAACTGATGTTCTACCATGCTCGTCAACTACTATAGCGCCATTATGAAGCATATCTATCTTTGTGTTTTTTAAGAATGAAGTATTAGGCTTTACACCTATGGCAATAACTACTAAATCAGTATCTATTTCACCATTATTCGTTATGATTTTTGTGATTTTATTATTTCCAACATATTCTTTAACAGTTTCACCAAGATGTAAATGTATATTATTTTTTCTTAATTCTTCTTCTAATAAATCCGTAATTTCTTTATCAAATACCTTATTTAAAACTCTATTACTTCTACCTACTAAATGAATATTTTTATTTAATCTTTTAGCAGCTTCAATAGTTTCTATTCCTATAAAACCAGCTCCTACGATAACTATATTGTTATTTGCTTCTTTATGCATTAACTCTCTAAGTTTTATGCCATCATTCATATCTTTTAAAGTAGTTAAATTTTCATATGTTTTATCAAAAGAAGGCATAATACTACTTGCTCCAGTGGCAATCATTAATTTATCATAATTATCTGTGAAAACTTCTTCAGTTAAAGAATCTTTTATAGTAAGAATTTTGCTATCAGTATTAATATCTATAACTTCTTTAAAAGTTCTTAAATCTATTCCTGATTCTATGAATTTTGACTTTTCTCTTGCAATCATCATATTAGAATCCTGGAAAAATCCGCCCACATAATAAGGAAGACCGCAAGCTCCAAAAGACACTATATCAGTTTTTTCATATACTATAATCTCATAATCAGGCTTTATTCTTTTTAATTTTGCAGCAGCAGACATACCTGCAGCTACAGCTCCTATTATAACAATTTTCATTTTTATCTCCTTTAGGTGTAAATTATTATATTTATTTTATCATTATGATAATACCCTGAAAAGAGCATAAATAATCTAATTACAAGATTTATATAAGAAAAATATAATAAATTAAGATATCTTAATTTAAAAAGCTATATCAGAACAATAAATTTGCTTTGATATAGCTTTTTATATCTTATGAAATCTATTTATATTTATTAATTGAGCTTACTAGATGTTCTAATTTGAATTTAGGATAGATAGGCTTTTTATTGTATATTAAAGAATTTTTTCTATATTCATTATATTGTTGTGTATCTTCTTCAAAATACTCATTAATTCCAATTTGTAACATATCTTCTTCACTATGAAAGTTCATATACTTTAGATAATCATCAATTAAAGAAGGTTTATCTTCAATTAATTTCATGAATTTTTCTTGTATGACTCTTAATTGGTTTAGTAAGCCTTCTGTTGCTTTGTGAATTTCATCGTTAAGGTATTTAACATCTCTTACTGAATTAGTAAGGTCATTCATTACATAATATTGAGCATCTCTTATTCTTCTTGTATAAACTTCTGACAAGAAAAATAACTCACCTAAATATTTTTCGTCTTCAAAAAATCCAGGTACTAGTAATCTTATAGATGATAGATCTGATTTTTTACCAATTATTAATTGAGTCCCATGATTAAATATGATTTTTAATGGGAACTTAAGATCATCTATATTAGCTTCTTCTTTTAGGATACCATCTTCAACAATAAATAGCTTACTATTTTGGAAGATAACAAAGCTAGAATTATAGTTGTAATATAAGGTTTTTGTAGGAACCTTATCTCCAAAATTAAAACTACGAATTCCTTCAGTACATTTAGCTACACACCCATTGTTGCTTAAAATAGGATAATAAAAACAATCAAACTTCATAACTCATCAACCACCCTTATAAAAAATAAAAAAATATATCTAACATAATTATATCATTTACAACTAACAAATGTGAAAAAATTACCAATTATTCTAAAAAGTCATCAATGAAAATAAAATACAAGGAATTACTTAAAATATACAAAATACAAAATATTTAAAACATCAAAAACATATTATTCATAGGATATAAATGCAAATAATAATGAAATAATAGTATATTATATCATTAAGAATGTTATTGTATTAACAATGTGAAATTTAACTTGACTAAACAGGAAAAGTTTCCTATAATAATAGTTGCCTTGGTTAACTATTATTATGGATAACTAAAATAAACGGAAAGGGATGAAAGAAATGAGTACGCTACAAAAAAAATCTAAAGAGTTTTTAGATTCTATAGGAAAAATAAAAAAGCTAGGTCATAAACATAAAAAATCTCAAGAATTTCAACCGGGTATGCTTATGACAATGAAGGTTATTTATAATGATTGTTTAAGTAATAAAGAAGATGCAAATTATTATGGGATGAAAACATCGCAATTAACGAAAGATTTGTGTATTACGAAGCCGGCTACATCAAAGATGTTAAATGTTATGGAGGAAAAAGGATATATTGAAAGGGTTTCTAACAAAAGTGACAGAAGAGTTGTATATGTTAAGCTAACTAAAGAAGGAGAGGAGTTTCTAAAGGATCAAAATAGAAAATTTGAAAACTTTACTTGTCAAGTAATCGAAAAAATGGGGGAAGAAGATACAGATAATTTAATACGTCTGTTTGGAAAACTTTATGATGTTATAGAAGAATTACAGTCGGAGAAATAAAATCATAAAAATGAAGAAAGGGAGAGAAGATGTTAAAAATATTTAAGCATTTAAAAAATTCAAGTTTTATAATTTTTATTATTATATTACTTTTAGCAGGCCAAGCAAGTTGTGAACTATCTTTACCTACTTATACTTCAAATATTATTAATATAGGTATACAACAAGGAGGAATAGAAAATTCTGTTCCAGAGGTAATAAGAAAAAGTCAAATGGATAAACTTTTTATTTTTATGAGCGATAAAAATAAAAATACTATAGTAGATAATTATAAATTATTAAGTAAAGATTCTTTAAGTAGCGATGAATTTAATAAATACAAAGAATCATATCCAGCCTTAGATAAAGAAGATTTATATTTATTAAATACAGATAAAGAAGATACCTTATCAAAATTGGATAATCTACTTGGTAA
The DNA here is from genome assembly GCF_051148895.1 of Terrisporobacter vanillatitrophus. Lineage (GTDB taxonomy): Bacteria > Bacillota > Clostridia > Peptostreptococcales > Peptostreptococcaceae > Terrisporobacter > Terrisporobacter vanillatitrophus. The sequence goes on along the minus strand of NZ_CP154625.1, from coordinate 3,567,758 downwards.
GCCAGAATTAATTCTATATGGATTAGAAAGCGATGATGAATCAAGTAAAATGATTCAAGAACAAATGAAAAAGAACATGACATCTAATATGGCATCACAAAACATTCCGCAAGGTAATGTGCCGAATTCTTCAATGAATACTAATTTAGAAAATATGGATACGTTTACTATATTAGAGTCGATGACAAAAGATCAAAGAAATGACATGATTAAAGAAATTGATAAACAACTTGTTGATTTACCAGATGCAATGATCAGTCAGGGTGCTGTATCTTTTGTTAAGAATGAATACAGTGAAATTGGTATAGATACTGGAAGTCTCCAAACAAAGTACATACTTACTACAGGAGCAATAATGATTGGAATTACTGTATTAAGTGTGATAGCAGCTATTACAGTAGGATTTTTAGCATCAAAGGTAGGTGCATCTTTAGGTCGTACTTTAAGATCTAAAACATTTGAAAAAGTAATGAGATTTTCTAGTAAAGAAATGAATGAGTTTTCCACAGCATCATTAATAACACGTAGTACAAATGATATACAACAAATACAACAAATGATGGTTATGATGTTAAGAATGGTATTTTATGCACCATTTATGGCCCTTGGAGGTATATACAAAGCACTGAATACAAATACATCAATGGCATGGATTATAGGTGTGGCAGTTGTAGGTGTTGTTATAATAGTAGGAATATTATTCTCAACAGTAATGCCTAGATTTAAATTATTACAAAACTTAGTAGATAAATTGAATTTAGTAACAAGAGAAATACTAACAGGACTTCCTGTTATACGTGCATTTAGCACAGAAAGATTTGAAGAAAAAAGATTTGATGAAGTTAATACAGATTTAACTAAAGTAAATATGTTTGTTAATAGAATGATGTCTTGTATGATGCCAACTATGATGCTTATTATGAACGTTATATCAGTATTAACAGTTTGGGTAGGTGCAAAAAATATCGATACTGGAGCAATGCAAGTTGGAGATATGATGGCATTTATTCAATATACAATGCAAATAGTAATGTCATTCTTAATGATATCAATGGTTTCTGTTATGTTGCCAAGAGCAGCAGTTTCAGCAAAACGTATAAATGAAGTATTAGACAAAGATATAATAATTAAAGAAGATAAAAATCCTAAATCTTTTGATAGCAATAAAAAAGGTTTGGTTGAATTTAAAAATGTTTCATTTAAGTACCCAGATGCAGATGAAAAGATATTACATGATATTAACTTTACTGCAAAACCAGGTGAAATAACAGCATTTATTGGAAGTACGGGAAGTGGTAAGTCTACACTGATTAATTTAATACCAAGATTTCATGATGTTACAGAAGGTGAAATTAAAGTTGATGGAACTAATATAAAAAATGTATCGCTTCGTGACTTAAGAAAAAAAATTGGTTATGTTCCGCAAAAAGGAGTATTATTCTCTGGAACAATTGATTCAAACTTAAGATATGGTAAAAAAGATGCTACAGAAGAAGAAATAATAAAAGCAGCAAGAATAGCTCAATCAATAGATTTTATAAATGATAAGGAAGATAAATTTGATTCTGAAATAGCCCAAGGTGGATCAAACGTATCAGGTGGTCAGAAACAAAGATTATCTATTGCCAGGGCAATAGCAAAAGATCCAGAAATATTTATATTTGATGATAGTTTCTCTGCTCTAGATTTTAAAACAGATGCAAAACTTCGTAAAGAATTAAAGACAGAAACTAAAGATAGTACAGTTTTAATAGTTGCTCAAAGAATAAATACTATTTTAGATGCAGATCAAATCGTAGTATTAGATGAAGGAAAAGTAGTTGAAATAGGAACGCATAAAGAACTTCTAAAAAATTGTGAAATCTATAGAGAAATAGCATTATCACAACTTTCAAAGGAGGAGTTAGAAAATGAGTAGAGAAGGAAATAGACCAAGAGGACCAAGAGGACCTATGGGTGGTCATGCAATGGGAGGACCAGTAGAAAAAGCAAAAGACTTCAAAGGAACAATGAGAACACTAATGTCTTATCTAGCTGAATATAAATTATCAATAATAATAGTATTTATATTTGCCATAGGAAGTGTTACATTTTCAGTAATTGGCCCCAAAATATTAGGTAAAGCTACTACTGAAATATTTAATGGATTGGTTGGTAAAGTATCTGGGGAAGGTACTGGAATAGATTTTGAAGCTATAAAAAGAATATTAATAGCTTTAGTTATATTATATATAGTAAGTGCTGTATTCTCATTTGTACAAGGGTATGTAATGAGTAGTATTTCTCAAAAAGTGGCATATAACCTTAGAGATGAATTAGTGAAAAAAATAAATAGATTACCTATGAAATATTTTGATACAAAAACTCATGGAGAAGTATTATCAAGGTTCACAAATGATATAGATACTTTAGCAATGAGTTTAAATCAAAGTTTAACGCAAATAATAACATCTGTTACTACTTTAGTAGGAGTATTAATAATGATGTTAACTATAAGTGTACTTATGACTGTTAGTGCATTAGTAGTTATACCAATATCATTATTTATAATTTCTTTTGTTATTAAGAAATCTCAAAAATATTTTAAGAGTCAACAAGAATACTTAGGTCATGTTAATGGTCAGGTGGAAGAATTATACGGTGGTCATACAGTAGTTCAAGCTTTTAATGTAGAAGAAGAATCTATAAAAGAGTTTAATAAAATTAATAATAAATTATATGATTCAGCATGGAGAGCTCAATTTTTATCAAGTACAATGCAACCTATAATGATGTTTGTTGGAAATTTAAGTTATGTTGTTGTTTCAATACTTGGTGGATACTTAGTTATAAAAAATAGAATTGAAGTAGGAGATATACAGTCATTTATTCAATACGTAAGAAGTTTTAATCAACCAATAGCACAAATGGCTCAAATATCAAATCAATTACAATCTACTGCAGCCGCAGCTGAGAGAGTATTTGAATTCCTAAATGAAGAGGAAGAAGATGTAACTGTAGAAAATCCTGTAAGTATAGAAGGATTAGAAGGTAGAGTTGATTTTGAAAATGTTAAGTTTGGATATGATAAAGATAGAACTATAATTAAAGACTTTACAGCTCATGTAAAACCAGGACAAAAAGTTGCCTTAGTTGGACCTACAGGAGCAGGTAAAACAACTATGATAAAACTACTAATGAGATTTTATGACGTAAACTCTGGAGCTATACTTGTAGATGGTCATGATGTTAAAGATTTCAACAGAGGTGAGCTTAGAGAATTATTTGGAATGGTTCTTCAAGACACTTGGTTATTTAGTGGTTCAATAAAAGAAAATATTAGATATGGTAGATTAAATGCCAGTGATGATGAAGTAATAAATGCGGCTAAAGCAGCTCATGTTCATCACTTTATAAAAACTTTACCAGATGGATACAATATGTTATTGAATGAAGAATCAAGTAATATATCACAAGGTCAAAAACAATTATTAACTATAGCTCGTGCCATATTGGCAGATCCTAAAATATTAATATTAGATGAAGCGACAAGTTCTGTTGATACAAGAACTGAACTTTTAATACAACAAGCTATGGATAATTTAATGGAAGGAAGAACTAGTTTCGTAATTGCCCACAGATTATCTACTATAAGAAATTCAGATTTAATATTAGTTATTAATGATGGAGATATTGTTGAACAAGGAAGTCATGAAGAATTATTAGCAAAAGATGGTTTCTATGCAAATCTATATAATTCGCAATTTGCAGATAAAGAAGCTATGTAAATATAATTATATATAAAGAACAAAAGAGGCTGTCGCATAAACGATTGAAAAATCGTTGGGCGATAGCTCCTTTTTACTTATTTAAAACTCAAAACTACTGAAAATAATTTTATTTCACTTATATTTACTAAAAATAAGCATGACAAATAAAGGTATTTGAAATACCGTTTTTTTAGCTATCTATATTAAAATTAAGCGATTTTCTTTAAAGGATGAAGGGATGTTTTACATTTTCCATTTTGTATTTTATTATGCAATTTATTTATGTTATAAGCCATTCCTAATAAAATACATTCCGCTAAAATATTTTTTTCACCTTTACATAAAAACCTTCTAAATTCCATGTTTTGTTTTATTTGAGCGAATGCTCCTTCGGCTTGAATACTTCTATTCATTCTTAGTTGAATACCTTCGGTACTCACTATTCTTTGTAAATTTCCTTTACGTTTTTCATTAAATACTTTTGAAATATTAAGTTTTTTAGTTCTATCTTCTAAAGGAGTTTTACAGTTATTTCCTTTAATGCATTTAGTTTTAAATTGACATCCTTTACAATCTTCGCACATATAACAAGTTATTTCACACTTGTATCCAGTTGTACTTTTTCTGGTTTTTGTGCTAGTAACAGTTAATTTCTTATTGTTTTTACATAGATAATAGTCATCTTTATCGTTGTAAGACATATTATCCATTCTACCAATATCATTTTTATATTTTCTTGTTTTACTAATTTCATAATTAGCTGGTTTTATAAATGATTGTTGTCCATTTTTTTCTAGATGTACATAGTTTTCTTCACTTTCATATCCTGAATCAGTTATTACTTTAGGATATTTAAAACTTAAATATGACTCTGCATTTTGTAAAAATGGTATTAGAGTAGTTGTGTCAGCTGGTTGAGGTCCTGCACTTATCCAGACTATATATTCAGAATCAACTCCAAACTGAACGTTGTAAGCAGGTTTTAATTGACCATTTTTCATATGATCTTCCTTCATTCTCATGAAAGTGGCATCTTTATCTGTTTTAGAGTAGCTATTACGTTCACCCATTATATGTAAATCTTTAGTGTATTTTTTTAATCTATCAATATAGCTATCTAATTCTTCAATAGATTTTTGAATAGGCGATTTTCTTTTACCTTTACCATAAACAAATACAACATCTTCTTCATTTGCTATTTTCTTAAGTTTTTTTAGTAATTTTTTTAGATGATGCATTTTGATTTTGTTTTTATAAATTAATTTGATACCAAAATCTTGTTCACATTTTAAAACGAAATTAGGTATTTTATCCATCATTTTTTGCATATTTTTTGTTACAGCTTTTTTCCAAACAAAAGTATATCTATTAGATGACGCTTCTATTTTAGTACCATCTATAAATATTGTTTCTTTTGAAATTTCATTTTTATCTGCAAGCATATTTGCTAATTGGGCAAGTAATTCTTCAGATACTGGTGCGAAATGTATACTACGAAATCTGGCAATTGTTGAATGATCTGGAGCGGAGGCTCCGCCTAAAAGATACATAAAATTAACATCTCTTTTGCATGCATTTTCTATTTTTCTTGAAGAATATAAGCTATTCATATATCCGTAAACAATGATTTTTAACATTTCTCTTGGGGTTATTGTATTTTCTCTAATTCGAGAATAAGTCTGATATAACTTTTCTAAATTCATCTCCTCTATAGTTTGACTTAATAACCTCACTGAATCATCTTTTGGAATTAAATAATCAATCTCTAGTGGTAATTTTAATTGATAATTATCACCATACTTAGTATAATCAATTTGTATAATATTTTGTTTGGTCATAAAATAATTATACAAAAATCCCAAGATCTTTTGAACTTGGGATTTATTTTTTTATGCAAAAAGGGCATCGCCCTATTTTTTTAGTGCGACAGCCCCTTTTTTATTTTTAAAAATATAAAGAACATGTATATAAGGAAAAAAGTACCTAAATTATTATTTAGTTTTGTATAATAAAATTATACTTATTTTGACTATTGCATCAATATTAGTATTATTAGTAGTACCTATTGTGAAAAATAATATATCAGTGGAAGTTTATGTAAGAGAAAAAGGTGTAAATATCAAGCATTATGTTATTTAGTTGAAAATAATGATTAAAAGATAGGAGGCAATATGAAGATATTAATTGATGGAGATGGATGTCCAGTAATAGATTTAACAATAAAAGTATCAAAACAATTTAATATAGATGTTATTATAATGTGTGATACTTCTCATGTTTTCAATAAAGAAGGAGCAAAGACAATGGTATTTTCAAAAGGAGCAGATTCTGTTGATTTTGCCCTTATAAATTATGTTCAAAAAGAAGATATTGTTATAACTCAAGATTATGGTTTAGCAGCAATGGCCATTAATAAAGCATCTTATGTTATAAATCAAAATGGTTTAATCTATAACAATGACAATATGGATAGGTTACTTTATAGCAGACATATATCTAAAAAAATTAGAAAAAGTGGGGGTAGAGTTAAAGGGCCTAAGAAAAGATCTAGCGAAGATAATATTAATTTTGAAAAGACTTTAGTTGAAGTTTGCAGAAAAATCTTAAAATAAACAGATGTATGAAAATAGTAATAATAAATAAACTAATACTATTTTTGTTTTAACTAATTTTTTATTTATAAATCTACTAAGTTTGGAAAATATAGATTATATAAGGAAGGTGATAATTTGTTATTTGAAAATAAACATTTAGTAATTAAGAGTATTGAAAGTAATAAAGAAGATAAACTATATGACTTTTCTGTGGATATAAAAGACTTTTATACACCCAATATTAATATTAAATTTGATTATGAAAAGCAAAAAATAGTATCCGTAGGAATAGATAAAGATGAAGATGATAATGAACCGAAAAATCACGTTGCTTACAAGTTGATAGATTTATGTAAGCATGATTTATGCATCAAATTAAAATTTATGATTGATCATAATTAAAAAACCTATCTGAAATTAGATAGGCTTTTTATATTAAACTTATTCTAAAACTCTTCTAGGAATTTTATATTTAATGTCACTTTCAATTTCTTCTAAGGTTCTAGTATTTTTAGGGTCAACAAACATACAAGTATAACCATCTTCTCCAGCTCTACCAGTTCTACCTATACGATGAATATAATCTTCGCTAGTTTCTGGTATATCATAGTTGTAAATATGGGTAATACCAGTAATATCAAGGCCTCTAGAGGCTACATCCGTAGCAATTAGATACTGAATATCAGCTTTTCTAAAAGATTTCATTATTCTTTCACGCTTAGGTTGAGAAATATCGCTATGTAATTTTTCACAATTATAGCCATCAATAGAAAGAGCCTCTTCTAAAGCATCAACTCTTCTTTTTGTTCTACAGAAAATAATTGCCATAAATGGATTATCTTCATTTAACACTTTACATAAAGCTTCTTTTTTATGTCTATCTGTAGTTTCTACAACTTCCTGTCTAATACTGTCTAAAGTTATTTCTTTACTCTTTATTGTTATTTCAACAGGCTCCTTTGTATGTCTGAAAGCTAATTTCTTTACATCAGAATCCATTGTAGCTGAAAAACATAAAGTTTGTCTTTTTTTATTAGTTTCTTTTATAATAGCTTCCATTTCATTTTTGAATCCCATTAAAAGCATTTGATCAGCCTCATCAATAACAAGAGTTTTTAACTTACTAAGATTTACAGAATCTCTATCTAAATGATCTAAAAGTCTACCTGGAGTAGCAATTATTAAATGAATATTTCTTTTTAGTTTATTTAATTGAGATTTTATATCTTTACCTCCGTAAGCAGCTAATATATTTATTTCTTTAGCTTTATTTAATTTTTGAGCTGCTTCACTTATTTGAATAGCAAGTTCTCTAGTTGGAGTAATAATTAATCCCTGAATATTATTTTCTTTTGGATTAATATTTTCAAACATTGGTAATAAGAAAGCAAAAGTTTTACCTGTACCAGTTTGAGATTGAGCAATTATATCTTTTTTATTTAAAATTAAAGGAATAGCTTCTTCTTGTATAGGTGTAGGAGCTTTTATTCCCATTTGATTTAACTCATTTACTAAGTCATTACCTATGCCTAATTCTTTAAAATTCATATTTACGACCTCTCTTTATAAATTTTACTTCTCTAAATTTTGAGCAACAAATATATCTAAGGAAAAGTTCCCATATATTAGTTTAAATCATAGGAAAGATATATAGTGTGTAAAGGGAAGTTAATTTTATATATTTTTTATCTAACTTATAATATCACATTGCAAGAATAAAATCCTACGTGAATATAAATTAAATATTATTATTTTAATATTTAACCAAGAAGATACTCTTAATTCATAGAAAAACAAAATAATATTTTGAAAATTAATAAAAAAGGTTGAATTTTAGACTAATTTTTAGAATGATTTTACTTGTAAATTACAAGGAATTTCGTTGGAAATAAAGAAATTATCTTATATTGAAGGAAATAAAAATGAATAGAGGTGTAATAAAATGGGATTATTTAAAACAAAATCACAAGATGGTTGGAAAGTTAATTATATTAAAGAGTTTAATGAAATGAGAGATACTTACGAAGAAAAATTAAGAGTAAAACAAATGGAAATAGAGAGTTTAAAAGAAGAGATTGAGCATTTAAGATTGTTAAGAAACAATCTGAAACCAAAAGAAAAACAAATTAAGGATTCAGATATTGAGCAGATAAAAGAATTAAGAAATAACGGACTTAGTTACAGAGAAATATCAAAAGAAACTTCATGGAGTAAAGCAACGGTTTGTAGAGTTTTAAATGGATTATATGACTAATTAAAGACTTAAATTATTATGATTTTATATTTCTATATATTACTAATACTGTGCTATAATGAATACTATACAAAATAAATTGTGGGTGATATGTTTGAATATAAAAGAAGATAGATATATTTCTAAAAATAAAGAATATGTTTTAGATGCTATTATTTTGATGGTTATAGTACAGATTGCTAGGGTAATTATAAAATATATATTTTTAAGTCAGTTAAACTTCACATTAGAAAATGTTAATATTGCTAATATTATATCTATTATGTTAGTTGGCATAAGTGTCTCTCTTATTTTAAGAGGAAATGATTTATTCAACCCGCCTGGACAAAGGTTGGTTAAGTTAAATAACAGATATAATAATAAATATATAAGATTAATATTAGGTGGGACAGCTTTATGTGCAATATGTGTATCACCATATTTTTATGGTGGATATGTATCATCTAATTTAATAATACTTACATTAGCTTTAATAGCTCAACCTATATTTGAAGAAGTGATTTTTAGAGATTATGTATGGAACTATATTGGAAGTTTTCAAAAGAATGAAAAAAAAGTCTTAATAATTGTAAGTTTGTTATCAGCTCTATTTAAAACAGGTTACTGGGACATAGTAAGCCAGAACTTAAGTGTAGTTGGGAGTTCATTTTTTACAATAGATATAATTATTTCGAAAGTATTTTTTGGTTTAATAATAGCTTTTATACTTGGAATAGTTAAAATAAAATATAAAGATACTTATTTATGTATATTTGTACATAGTTTGATAAATGTTTTTTTTGCAAGATAAGTTTTTAATAAATATGGAATAACTAAAATGACTTGATAAAATAATAAGTAAAAGGAAGATCATCATTGTGAGTTCGCTTATACTTATAGATTTCTTATATTAATAAAATAAATAAGAAACTATTGAAATATCTACATAAATTAGATATTATTAGAGAGCTCATAAGCTCTCTTTTTTAAATTGAATAAGAAAGGAAGAAAATTATGGACAACTTAAAAAAATATAGAAATGAGATAGATGAAATAGATAAGCAGATAACTGAATTATTTGAAAGACGTATGGACGTATCAAAAGAAATAGCAAGATGCAAAAAAGAGCAAGAAATAGGAACTTTAAATGCTAAGAGAGAAGAAGAAGTTATCCAAAAAAATTTATCTTATTTAAAAAATAAGGATTATAGATTTGTATTAGAAGGATTTTTTAGAAATTTAATGAATTTAAGCAAACTAATACAAAATGAAGAAAATCACCGCTAAATAGAGGGAGGCAAACTATGATTGTAGTAATGGACAAAAACTACACTAGTGACGATATAAATCAAGTAGTAAATTGTATAACAAATAAAAATTTAGGAGTTAATGTCTCAAAAGGAAAACACAACTGTGTTATAGGAATATTAGGAGATACAGTAGAATCTGGCTTAGAAGAAGTTAAAGATTTAAAATGTGTATCAAAAATATTAAAAGTTCAAGAGCCATATAAAAAAGCAAATAGATTATTTCATCCAGAAGATACTATTGTAAATATAAATGGCAATAAAATTGGAAATAAACACCTTGGTATAATAGCTGGACCTTGTGCTGTGGAAAGTGAAGATCAAATTGTTGAGATTGCAAGAAAAGTAAAAAAAAGTGGAGCTAACTTTTTAAGAGGAGGAGCTTTTAAACCAAGAACATCTCCGTATAGTTTCCAAGGGTTGGAATTAGATGGACTTAAATTAATGGAAATTGCAAAGAAAGAAACAAACCTTCCTATTGTGTCTGAACTTATGTCAATTAGTTATTTAGATGAATTTATGAATACTGTTGATGTAATACAAATTGGCGCAAGAAATATGCAAAACTATGATTTATTAAAACAAGTAGGAAAAACTGATAAGCCAGTAATATTAAAAAGAGGGCTGTCTTCAACAATAGAAGAATGGCTTCTTAGTGCAGAACATATTATGGCAGGTGGAAATGAAAATATAATTCTATGTGAAAGAGGGATAAGAACTTTTGAAACTTATACTAGAAATACTTTAGACTTAAGTGCTGTTCCTGTAGTAAAAAAACATTCACATTTACCAATAATCGTAGATCCAAGTCATGGAACAGGAAGCAATGAATATGTGGAATCTATGGCAAAAGCAGCTATAGTTGCAGGATGTGATGGCCTTATGATAGAAGTTCATAATAATCCTCAAAAGGCTCTATCTGATGGACAACAATCAATAACACCTGAACAATTTGATAAACTTATGAAAAAAATAAAAATAATTTCTAGTTTAGAAGATTAAATATAAAAAAAGGAGCGAATGCTCCTTTTTTATTGAAACTATTTACAACTTAATATGGATATTAAATCATTTGGAGTATTAATCACAGCTTTTAACACTGTATCAGGGTATGGTTTCTTTCAAGTAATTCAGTAATTCTTCTAATATGATTTTACATTTTAATAATTAAAGTAAATAATTTATCCCTAAGATTAAATAATATTAAAAACAAATATTATTTTAGGAGTGAAAAATGAAGAATAAAAGAAAAATAATTAGTATTTTATTGTCTATTATTATAGTATTTTTTCCTGTATTGTCTATTTCAAAAGAAAATAAAAATTACCTTTTGAACTATGATAAAAAACAGATATCTTTAGATTACTTCTCACAAATATGCTTAACACCAGGTGAAAATGAGAGCATGCTTAATTTTTCTTGGTATAGCAAATCTTCTAATGGAGCAAGTAGAATAAAAATTTGGGAAAATGGTGAAGAAGAAAGAATATTTGAAGGGAAAAGTATTGATATAGGTAATGGGTTTATAAGTAATAAGGTTACGGTTACCAGCTTAAAAGAAAATACAACCTATAACTATTCATATGAGTGGGATGGACTATGGAGTCAACCATTAGAATATAAAACACAAGATTTTCAAAATTATACTTTTGTATTTATGGCAGACCCACAAATTGGAGCTTCATCAAAAAAAATGAAATCTAATGAAGAAGGAATAGAAAAGGACGCTTATAATTGGAATAAAGTTATAAAAAAATCATTAGATAAAAGTAATAATCCTAGCTTTATAGTATGTGGTGGAGATGTAACTAATTCAAAAGAAGATAGTTATGATTTAGCTAGAACATATACAAGTAATCTAGAGTACTCTGGTTTTTTATCGCCTAGTTACTTACGACATATACCAATTGCAAATGCCGTTGGAAACCACGATAAAGATAATGAGAACTTTTACAATCACTTTAATATGCCAAACTTAACTGATTTAGGAGAAACTATAGCAGGAGGAGATTATTACTTTACTTATGGCAATACTTTATATTTATTTATAAATACAAATAACTTAAATATATTACAACATAAAAAATTTATTGATGAAACTGTAGAAGAAAATAAAAATATGAAATGGAAAATTGCAGTATTTCATCATGATATTTATGGTGGTGGACAACATAAGGATGATAAGGATATAAAAATATTAAGACGAGAAATGCCACCAATATTAGAAGATAATAAAATTGATTTAGTTTTATGTGGTCATGATCATATATACTCAAGAACCTATCCACTGAAAAATAATAAAAAAATAATGGATTTTACAGAGGAAAGGCTGGGAAACTCAAAAGAAAAAGTAGATATAATAAAAAATAATAAAGGAATAACTTATATAACAGGAAGTTCTTCTACAGGAAGTAAGTTTTATAAACAAGATAAAAATAAAAGTAAGTATATTAAAAAAATTTATTCTGAAGAAATACCAACGTATACTGTAATTGAAATTAAGCAGAACTTAATAAATATAATTACTTATGAAGTAAATAGAGATAAACCTGTTGATAATAAAATAACTATACAAAAATAATTTATATAAATTTTGCTATTGTGTCATAATAAAATGAAATAATTATGCTTCATTGTGGTTTGTTATTTGGACATGGTATATAATTATAAATATATTACAAAAATATATTTAAGGGGGGTTATATAATGAAAGAAAAAGTTGCAGAAGTACTAGAAAAAGTTAGACCTGTTTTACAAAGAGATGGTGGAGATGTGGAATTAGTAGAAGTTAGTGATGATGGGGTTGTTTTAGTTAGACTAAAGGGAGCGTGTTCTGGATGTCCAGGTGCTACTATGACTTTAAAAGCAGTTATAGAAAACCTATTAGTTAAAGAAGTTCCAGGAGTTACAAAAGTAGTAGGAGTATAAATTATATTTATATATATGAAAGGGACTATCGCTGAACAATTTTTTTATTGTTCGTGCGACAGCCCCTTTATTTTTTATATGAAAAGAATTACTATTTTTAATAAAGAGGTTAATAATAATTTAGTCAAAGGAGTGATTAAAATGAGAATAGGAACTTCTATGTCAACTAAAAAATTAGATGAGGCATGCGTTAATGAGTACAGAATGCCTTTAATTCTTATGATGGAAAATGCCGTACTTTCAGCAATTAAACATTTAGATATGAACGTATATAATAAGTATGTAGTTGTTAGTGGTGTGGGAAATAATGGCGGTGATGGTCTAGGAATAGCAAGACAATTAAAAGCTAGAAAAAAAGAAGTAAATGTATTTATAGTTGGAAATATGGAAAAAATCACACCATGTTCAAAAACTAATTTAGAAATACTTAAAGCTATGAATATACCTTATATAATAATAGACACAAAGGACGAAAATATTAATCTTTTAAAAAAGTTAGAATCAAATATTAAAAATAGTCATGTATTAGTTGATTGCATTTTTGGTACCGGACTAGAACGAGAAATTAAGGGGATTTTTAAAGATGTTATAAATATTATAAATGAAAATAAGAATTTAGTTTATTCCATAGATGTGCCATCGGGAATAAATGCAACTACAGGTGAAATTTTAGGAGTATGCATAAAGGCTGATAAAACTATATCATTTGAGTTTTATAAAAGAGGGTTTTTAAAATACGAAACAAAAGAATATATTGGAGATATAGTAGTAGAACATATAGGAATACCAGAAGATATATTAAAAAAATATGATGATAATGAATATATTACTTCTATGAATTTTGTTAAAAATAATATAAAAGATAAAAATAAATTTGATTTTAAAAGTGATTTTGGAAAGGTTACGATTTTTGCAGGTTCAAAAGGATTTTCTGGAGCAGCCTTTATAGCCAGTGAGGCTGCTATTAAAAGTGGTAGTGGTCTAGTTACCTTAGTTTGTGATGAAGATATTCAAGATATAATAAGTTCAAAACTAAGTGAAGGTATGACTGCGAATTATAAAGAAGAAGATCGAATAAATAAATTAATTAAAACTTCTAAGGCAATAGGATTTGGTTGTGGAATGGGAGATAATGAGACAACGCTAGAACGATTACAATATGTTTTAAATAATAGTGATTGTCCAGTAGTAATTGATGCAGATGGAATAAATGTATTAAAAAATAATATAAGTATATTAAAAAAATATAAAAATAGAATTATAATAACACCTCATCTAGGTGAAATGTCTAGATTAATAGGCAAATCAATTTCATACATAAAAGACAATAGACTAGATGTGGCAAAAGAATTTGCAAAGGAAAATAATATAATAGTTCTACTTAAAGGATATGAAACTATTATTACAGACGGTAAAGTTACATATATAAATCCAACAGGTAATAGTGCAATGGCTAATGGAGGTATGGGAGATTGTCTACTTGGCATGATAACTTCCTTTGTTGGTCAAGGAATAGGATTATTTGAATCAGTGATATGTGCAGCCTATATACATGGCTACATAGGTGATATTTTATCTAAAAAAATATATACAGTAAATGCAACTCATATCATAGAAGAAATTCCTGTTATTATGAAAGCATTTAATATTGAAATTAATTTGTAACTATTACCAATATTTATATTGTTATACTAGTATAAAGTAAATGAATTTCTAAATGGAGAAGAGGGATATTATGAATACAGTTTGGTTAATTGTTGCAGTAGCATTTGGAATAGCTGAATTAATGACAACAAGTTTAACTCTAGTATGGTTTAGTATAGGTGCTTTAATTTTAATGGTTTTAAGCACTTTTATAGAAAGTATAATAATTCAAATTGCATTATTTGCGGCTATTTCAATTACTTTATTAGTTATATTTACAAAGTATTTTGTAGATAAAGATAAGACATTTAAATATAATACAAATTTACAAGGAATAGAGCAAAAAAAAGGTGTAGTTAAAGTAGAAATACTTCCTTATATGACAGGTATTGTAACATTGACGGGAGAAGATTGGACTGCAATATCAGAGAATAATGAAAAAATTGAAGCTGGACAACTGGTTAAGGTAATAAGAATAGAGGGTGTTAAACTAGTTGTAAAACCTACTGATAATCAAGAAGAGAAGTAAATAATAAATTTAACTATAAATTAATAAAAAGGAGAAAAGTGTATGATAAAATTAGTAGTTATAATACTAATAGTAGTAGTATTAAGTTTAAGTTGTGTGAAAGTTATTAAACAATCAAAAGTTGGTATAGTAATGAGACTTGGTAAGTTCCATAAAAAAGCTGATACAGGTGTTCATTTCTTAATACCATTTTTAGATCAAATGGCATATGTTATTGATTTAAGAGAAAATGTTGTTGATTTTCCACCACAAGCAGTTATAACAAAAGACAATGTTACTATGCAAATAGATACAGTAGTTTATTTCCAAGTAACTGATCCTATTAGATATGTATTTGAAATAGCAAATCCAATATCTGCTATAGAAAACTTAACTGCCACAACTCTTAGAAATATAATTGGTGAGTTGGATTTAGATGAAACTTTAACATCTAGAGATTTAATCAATACAAAGATGAGATCTATACTAGACGAAGCAACTGATAAATGGGGTATAAAAGTCAACAGAGTAGAACTTAAAAACATAATGCCACCACATGATATACAAGTTGCTATGGAAAAACAAATGAGAGCAGAAAGAGAAAGAAGAGAGTCAATACTTCAAGCAGAAGGAAATAAGGCAGCATCAATACTTCAAGCAGAAGGAGAAAAGCAATCAGCAATACTTAGAGCAGAAGCTAAAAAAGAGGCTATGGTTAGAGAAGCAGAAGGGGAAAAAGAATCTCGTATACTTAGAGCAGAAGGTGAAGCTGAATCTATAAGACAAATTGCACAAGCTAATGCAGAAGGTGAATCTACTATAATTAAAAATGTATTCAAAGCAATGAAAGAATCTGATATTGATGATAATATGTTAGCACTTAAGTCTATGGAAGCGTTAGAAAAACTTGCAGAAAGTGATTCTACTAAGCTAGTACTTCCATCAGAGGCAGTTAATTTCTTAGGTTCTTTTAAAGGAATTAAAGAAGTCTTAAGTAGCGATAAAAATAATAAATAATTAACTAAAATACTCTAGAGATATGTATCTATAGAGTATTTTTTTATTTAAAAAGCTGTACAATTAAAAAAATATATATGGAAATTTTTACTGAATTAATATACAATTAATCTTAAAAAAAAATAATTGTTAGCTTAAGGACGAATTATAATTCGTATAAATTAAAATAAAGAATCTGTTAAATCAGTAATAAAAAAAGGGGGATTCATATTTTAATAGAAGTATAAGTATAATAAGATACACAAAATATTAGCATTTAGGGGGGATTAAAATTAAATATTTAGACATAATTACAAAAGAAAAAATAGACAATTTTATTTCGGGAAATTCTTTAGATAGTTATAAATTTCTTGGAAATCATAAAGCAGAGGATAAAGATGAAGTTGGAAAGTCTTTTGCTGTATGGGCACCTAATGCAAAAGCTATATATTTAGTAGGAGATTTCAACGGTTGGAATGAAACATCTCATCCTTTAGAAAATATGTATGACAGTGGTATTTGGTCAATATTTACTACTGATTTAGAGGAAGGAGATATTTATAAATACAATGTGATTGGATGTGATAATGTAAGTAGATTAAAATCAGATCCATATGGTACCTTTTCTGAATTGAGACCTAAAACAGCATCAATAGTGTATGAAGGAAAAAATTATGATTGGAAAGATGAAAAATATTTTGAAGAGAAAAATAAAAAGGCACTTAATAATGAGCCCATGAATATATATGAGGTTCACCTTGGTTCTTGGAAGAGAAAATGGGATGGAAAGTTTTTCTCTTTTGAAGAATTATATGAAATGATTGATTATGTAAAAAATATGGGTTATACACATATAGAATTGATGCCCATAACAGAGCATCCCTTAGATATGAGTTGGGGGTATCAGACGATAGGATATTATGCAACTACAAGTAGACATGGCAATCCAAATGAATTTAAAGCTTTTATAGATAAATGTCATGAAAATAATTTAGGGATTATATTAGATTTTGCATACAGTCATTTCTGCAAGGATATTCATGGTTTATATAGATTTGATGGCTCACCACAATTTGAATATGCAGATCCACTAAAGGCAGAAAATTTAGGTTGGGGAACAGTTCATTTTGATTTAGGGAAACCTGAGGTTAATAGTTTTTTGCTATCAAATGTAATGTATTGGTTTAAAGAATTTCATGTGGATGGCATTAGAGTAGATGCTGTTAGTTCTATTTTATATTTGGACTATGATATAGGTGATTGGAGACCGAATCAATATGGAGGAAGAGAGAATATAGAAGGAATAGATTTTCTAAGACGATTAAATAAAGTTATATATGAAAATATAAAAAATCCATTAATTATAGCTGAAGAATCAACATCATGGCCAATGGTTACCTCACCTACTTATTTAGGTGGATTAGGATTTAGCTATAAATGGAATATGGGATGGATGAATGATACTTTAAAATATATGGAGATGAATCCTATATATAGAAAGCATCATCATAATTTAATAACTTTTTCATTCATGTATGCATTCTCAGAAAACTTTATTTTACCACTTTCTCATGATGAAGTTGTTCATGGTAAAAAATCATTATTGGATAAAATGTCAGGGGATGAATGGCAAAGATTTGCTAGTTTAAGATTACTATATTCTTATTACATGATACATCCAGGTAAAAAACTATTGTTTATGGGTGGAGAATTTGGTCAAGGGCTTGAATGGAGATATGCTTATGGCTTGGAATGGCAGTTATTAGATAGAGAGCAACATGCTAAAACTAAAGCTTTTGTAAAGGACTTAAATTATTTTTATATAGCTGAAAAATCTTTATATGAGGTGGACAATTCTTATAAAGGATTTGACTTTATTGATCCACATAATGAAGAAAAAAGTATAGTCACATTAATGAGAAAAGGTAAGGATGAAGAAGAATTTATCATAGTTGTTTTAAACTTTACACCTGTTGTTTATTATGATTACAAGGTGGGGGTTCCTTATTTAGGTACATATGAAGAAGTATTTAATAGTGATGATGAGAAATACTGGGGATCTAATCAAACTATGAAAAATGCTGATTTATTTGCTGTAGATGAGAAATGGCATAATAAACCTTATCATATAAAAATAAAAGTACCACCATTAGGAGCTACTTTTATAAAGCTTAAAATAAATTAAGATATTAATTGAACTTGAATAAGGGGGAATCTGAATGAAACAAGAGGTACTAGCAATGATTTTAGCTGGGGGGCAAGGCTCAAGGTTGGGCGTTTTTACAAAAAGAATAGCTAAGCCAGCAGTATCATTTGGGGGAAAGTATAGAATTATAGATTTTGTTTTAAGCAATTGTTCTAATTCGGGGATAGATACAGTTGGAGTACTTACACAATACAGACCGAGAATATTAAACTCCCATATTGGAATGGGAAGTCATTGGGATTTAGATAGAATAAATGGTGGGGTATATATACTTCAACCATATATGGGTGAAAAAGAAGGCCATTGGTTCAATGGTACAGCCAATGCAATATATAACAATATGAACTTTATAGATGATTATGATCCAGAATATGTATTAATTTTATCTGGCGATCATATTTATAAAATGGATTATAGCAAAATGTTGGAGTTCCATAAGGAAAAGACAGCAGAAGTTACAATAGCAGTTATAGAAGTTCCGTGGTATGAGGCAAGTAGATTTGGAATAATGAATGCAGATGATAATAAAAAAATATACGAATTTGAAGAAAAACCACAAAATCCAAAAAGTAACTTAGCATCTATGGGTGTATATATATTTAACTGGAAGACATTAAGAGAATATTTTTTAAGAGCTAAAAAAACAAAAGAATGCTTTGATGATTTTGGAAAAGATGTAATACCAGCAATGTTAAAAGATAATAAAGAAATGTATGCCTATTCTTTTAAAGGTTATTGGAGAGATGTAGGTACTATACAAAGTTTATGGGAAGCCAATATGGACTTAATTAAAACTCCAGAAGCTATAGACTTAAGTGATTCAAATTGGGCTATATATACAAATACTATGGACCTTCCTCCACAATACATTGGTGAAAATGCCAGTATAAAAGAAGCTTTAATAGCAGATGGTTGCTCAGTTCTAGGAACTGTTGAAAATACAGTTTTATCACATAAGGTTGATGTTGGAGAGGGAAGTATCATTAGAAATTCTGTAATAATGCCAAATGTTACTATAGGTAAAAATGTAGTAATAGAAAAAGCAATGATAGCAGAAGGAGCAGTAATCAATGATAATGCAGTAATAAAAAGTGATACTAATGAAATAAGTGTTGTATCAGAATATGAGGTAGTTAATGCTAAAAAAAAGGTTGAAGCTTAAAAGGAGAAAGATATTATGAAAAATAAATGTATGGGATTAATTAATCTTGACAAAAAAGGAAATCCAAATATAAATATATTAAATTATGCAAGACCGCTAGCATCTACTCCAATTGCAGGTAGGTATAGAATTATAGATTTTGTCTTGTCTAACATGGTAAATTCGGATATTACTAATGTTGGAATTTATGCTAAAGAAAAATATAGATCCTTAACAGATCACTTGGGTAGTGGAAAAGACTGGGATTTAAGCAGGAAGAAAGGTGGACTTTATATTTTCAGTCCAGAAAATACAAAGTATAACAATAATTATGGCTTTAGAACAGGAGATGTATATTCCATATTAGCTAATATAGATTATATAGAGAGAAGCAAAGAGGAATATATACTTATTACGCCAGGATATATGTTATGTAGCGTGGATTATAAAGAAGCGCTTAAATATCATAAACAATCAAAAAATGATATTACTGTTATATACAAACATGTCACAAATGCAGATGATGATTTCTTGGGATGCATGACGTTAAATATGGATAGTAATTATAGGGTTTTAAACATAGGTGGCAATATAGGAGCTTTTCCTAGCGCCAACATATCTATGGAAACTTATATTATGAAAAGAACGGATTTTATTAAATGCATATATAAAATAGCAAGCTTAGGAACTCATTCATATTTTGAAGACTATATTAAAAGAGAAATTTCTAATATGCAAGTTGGGGGATTTGAATTTAAAAATTATTTAAAATGTATAAATTCAATTCAAAGTTATGCTGAGGCAAGCAAAGAGATATTAAAAAAGGATGTATCAACAGAGTTATTTAACTCAGAAAGAAAAATATTTACTAAGGATAAAAGTCAAGCACCAACCATATATATGAAAAATGCTGAAGTAAAAAATTCCTTTGTGGCTACAGGTTGTAAAATTGATGGAACTGTTGAACACTGTACATTATTTAGAAAAGTTGAAGTAGGAAGAGGGGCCATACTAAGAAACTGTGTTATAATGCAAAATTGTAAAATAGAGCCAGGAGTAGTTTTAGAAAATGTTATATTTGATAAAAATATTATCATCTCAAAAGGAAAAGAATTAAAAGGAGATAAGGACTACCCTATGGTCATAGAAAAGAATCAGAAGCTTTAGAAGTAAAAAGGGGGAGAATAGATGAAGATACTTTATGTAACGGCAGAATGCTGGCCATTTGTAAAAACAGGAGGTCTAGGAGATGTATCCTATGCCCTTCCTAAGGCTCTAAAAAAGGAAGGTGCTGATGTAAGAGTTATAATGCCAAAGTATTCTAACATACCAACATATTTAAAAGATAAATTTAAACCAGTTGCAGAATTTAGTGTAAAGGTAGGTTGGAGAAATCAGTATTGTGGCATGGAAACTATGGAATTGGATGGAGTTACATTTTACTTTATAGACAATGAATTTTATTTTAAGAGGTCTGATGAGCCAAGTATATACGGACATGGTGATGATCCAGAAAGATTTGCTTTTTTTAGTAATGCAGTATTATCATCTATGGAAAAACTAAATTTCTATCCAGATGTGATGAACTTAAATGATTGGCATACAGGAATGATTCCTTTATTGTTAAAAGAAGATTATGGGCATCTAAAGAAATATAAAAATATAAAAACTGTTTATACTATACACAATTTACAGTATCAAGGAATATTTAATAAAGATATGCTAGGAAATGTTTTTGATATATCTTATGATTATTTTAATAGTGGGGATATAGAATTCTATGGAAAGGTTAATTTTATGAAGGCTGGTATTGTATTTGCTGATAAAGTCACAACTGTAAGCAAAACTTATGTAGAAGAAATACAGACACCTTTTTATGGAGAAGGACTAGAGGGGCTTTTAAAATCAAATTCTTATAAATTAGAGGGTATTTTAAATGGTATAGACTATGACTTAAACGACCCAGCTACAGACAAGGCTATATTTGAAAAATTTGATGTTAGTTGTATACACAAAAAACTACAAAATAAAATAAAATTGCAAGAAATTCTCGGATTAGAAGTCAATCCTAATATTCCTTTAGTGGGTATTGTGTCTAGATTAACTTCACAAAAAGGTTTGGATTTAATTAATTATATGATGCCTGAGATTATGAGAGAAAATTTACAAATGGTTGTACTTGGAACAGGTGAACATCAATATCAGTCTATGTTTAATTATTATAATTCAAATTTTAGTAATAAATTATCGGCAAGAATTACTTTTGATAGTGCTTTTGCACAACAAATCTATGCAGCATGTGATATTTTCTTAATGCCATCTTTATATGAACCTTGTGGAATAGGTCAGATGCTTGCAATGAGATATGGATCAATTCCTATAGTAAGGGAAACTGGTGGACTTAAAGATACGGTAACTCCTTATAATAAATATACAGGAGATGGAAATGGGTTTAGTTTTACTAATTACAATGCTCACGAAATGTTCTTTACTCTTCAAAAAGCAATTACACTGTATCAAGATAAAAACATTTGGAATAATCTAATTATAAATGCAATGAATACAGATAATAGTTGGAAGAAATCAGCTCAAGACTATATGAGAATATTTAATGGCTTAATAAGCTAAAGGGGCGATTTAATGATTACAATAAATAAAAAGCGATTTAAAGAACATTTCAGAAGGAAAATGAATAACTTATACGCTCAAACTCTTGAAGAAGCAAGTAATGAAGAGCTTTTTAATGTACTATGCTATGTTATAAAAGATATGATTTCAAAAGACTGGGAAGGAAGTAGAATATATCAAGAGAAAGCAGTATTTTATTTTTCAATAGAATTTTTATTGGGGAGACAATTAGAATCTAATTTATTAAATCTTGGATTTGAAGATACTGTAAGGCAAGGCCTAGACGAACTGGGAATAAATTTAGATGAGATATTTGAAGCAGAGCCAGACCCAGCACTAGGAAATGGAGGATTGGGAAGATTAGCAGCCTGTTTTCTCGATTCCATGGCTTCTGTAGGAATTAGTGGTCATGGATATGGAATAAGATATAAATACGGATTATTTGAGCAGAAGTTTGTAAACAATTCTCAAGTAGAAGTTCCAGATAACTGGCTTATAAATAGTTCTTATTCTTGGGAAATAGTTAGACCCAATAGAGCAGTATTGGTAAAATATGAAGGAAAAATTAACATGGAAGAAGATGATGAAGGTAATCTGAAAATTACTCATAGAGATTATATTCCTGTAATGGCAATGCCATATGATATACCTATAATTGGCTATGGAAATGAATGTATAAATACACTTAGAATATGGAAAAGTGAAATACCAACAAGAGATTTTGGAAAATCATCTCTAAATGCTAAAAATCAGGCGGCTAGTTATGAAGATGCACTAAAATACAAATATTATGCAGAAGAAATTTCTCAAACTTTATACCCAAATGATTCGAACTATGCAGGTCAACTACTAAGATTAAAGCAAGAGTATTTCTTTGTTAGTGCAGGAATTCAAGATATATTTAGAAAATGTAGGAGATATAAAATTAAATCACAAGAGTTGCCAAATAAAATTGCTATTCATATAAATGATACTCATCCAGCGTTGTGTATACCAGAGATGATGAGAATATTATTAGATGAAGAAGGATTGTCCTGGAATGAATCATGGAACATAACCACTAAAGTAATGTCTTATACAAATCATACAATATTATGTGAGGCAATGGAAAGATGGTCAGAAGATATTATGAAAAAACTTCTACCAAGAATATATATGATAATAGAAGAAATAAATAGAAGATATGTTAATGATTTAAGAAAAAAGGGCTATAGAGAAGATAAAGTAAAAAGAATGGCTATTATGTATGATGGTGAAATTAGAATGTCTAATTTATGTATAGTATCAAGCTATAGTGTAAATGGTGTGGCACAGCTTCATACTAAATTGTTAAAAGAAGAAGTATTAAATGATTTTTATGAAGAAGAACCATATAAATTTAATAATAAAACAAATGGTATTGCTCATAGAAGATGGCTGATAAGTTCAAATCATGAACTAGCCAGCTTAATAACAGAACTGATTGGGAATAAGTGGATAAGAGATACATCTCATTTGAAGGAATTACAAAAGTTTGTGGATAATGAAAAGGTGTTGAATCGATTAGAAGAGATAAAATTTAATAATAAGGTAAAACTGGCTAACTATATAGAAGAATATAATAAGATAACAATAGATCCTAACTCCATATTTGATGTTCAAGTAAAAAGGCTTCATGCTTATAAAAGACAACTTATGAATATTTTACATGTACTTTGTTTGTATCATGAAATACTAGATAATGTGGACATTGAATTAGATATTCAGCCGCGAACTTTTATATTTGGAGCTAAGGCAGCACCAGGATATTATTTAGCAAAATGTATAATAAAATTAATAAATTGCGTTGCTAATTTAGTAAACAATGACCCTAAAGTAAAAGACAAGATTAAAGTTGTATTTATAGAAAATTATGGGGTATCACTAGCAGAAAAAATTATACCAGCAGCAAATGTAAGTGAACAAATTTCAACTACTACAAAGGAGGCATCAGGAACTAGTAATATGAAGTTTATGATGAATGGAGCATTAACATTGGCAACACTGGATGGAGCTAATGTGGAAATATGCCAACAGGTAGGAAAAGAAAATATGTTTTTATTTGGACTTAGTGCTAAGCAGGTATTAGATTACAACAAATATGGTGGATATTCATCAAAAGATTTATATCATTCTAATAAGTTACTAAAACGAGTTGTAGATGATTTGGTTAATGGGTTTATACCTGGTCTTGGAAAAGAAGGTAGGGAAATTTATGATGCATTAATAACTTATAATGACGAATATTTTGTTCTCAGAGATATTGATGAATATGCTGAAGCACAACAAAGAATAAATAATCTTTATAAAGATAAAATCAAGTGGAACAAGATGTCTCTTATAAACATTGCAAATTCTGGAGCTTTCTCTAGTGATAGAACTATAAATGAATATATAGAAGATATTTGGTTTAAAGGGTGTGATGAGGATGTGCAAAACAATATCATTTAACTCCTGGAATGAATATTTTAAGGCTCCTTTTGGAGCCTTAGAGATTAACCAAGGAGCTGATATTAGGATTAATACTAACGAAGAAGTATACAGTATTTGTTTAGTAATAACAAAAGATGATGAAAACTTAGGTAGTAAAGAAATAAGACGAATTTCATTGAATAAAAAAGAAAAAAATATATATGAATGTAAAATAGAACCATTACTAATTCCAGCAGTATATTATTATTATTTTGAAGTGGAAGTTATTAAAAATGGATATAATCAAAAGTTATTTTATGGAAAAGTCAAACAAAATGGTGAGGTTTGTAAATATGATTTTAACAATCTAAATAAATATCAATTAACCGTTTATGAAGAAAGTAAAGCTCCAACTTGGTTTAAAGAAGGCATTTTATATCATATATTTGTAGACAGATTTAATAATGGCAATAGAACTAGTAAACCAAGTAATCCAAAGAAAAATAGTTTCATATATGCCAATTGGGAAGATGATCCAATGTATATAAAAGATGAGAATGGAGATATCATAAGATGGGATTTTTATGGAGGTAATCTTAAGGGAATTATAAATAAGTTAGGATACCTTAAGAAGCTTGGAGTAAGTATCATATATCTAAGTCCAGTTTTCGAATCATCTAGTAATCATAAATACAATACAGGAGATTATAAAAAGATTGATCCTATGTTTGGTGATGAAGAAATATTTGAAGAATTAATAGAAAAAGCTAATGCAAAGGGAATATCTATAATACTTGATGGTGTATTTAGCCATACAGGAGCTGATAGTATTTATTTTAATAAGTTTAACAATTATGATAGCAAAGGAGCTTATGATAATGAAGATTCTCCATACAGAAGTTGGTATACATTTGATGATTCGAAGGTAGGATATGAATGTTGGTGGGGAATTAAAGACTTACCAAATGTAGATGAATTAGAACCTTCGTATATGGATTACATAATTAAAGATGAAGGAAGTGTTTTAAATAAATGGACCAAAATGGGAGTTAAAGGATGGAGATTAGATGTAGTAGATGAATTACCTGATGAGTTTGTATCTGAATTTAAAAAGGAACTAAAAAATTCCGAAAACGATTCCGTTCTAATCGGAGAAGTTTGGGAAGATGCTTCTAATAAAATTAGTTATGGTCAACGCAGAAATTATCTTTTAGGAAAACAGCTTGATTCAGCTATGGGATATCCATTTAGAAAGGGAATAGTATCTTTCTTAAAAGGAGAAATAGGCTCATATGAACTTAATGATTTATATATGGAAATCAAAGAAAACTATCCGCCAGATGCATTTAAATCAAACTTGAATCTATTAGGTACCCATGATGTAAGAAGAGTTAAAACAGAGCTTAATAATGATAATGATATGATTAAACTTGCAGTATTAGCACAGATGACTTTTGAAGGAGTACCGTACATTTATTATGGTGATGAAGCAGGTCTTGAAGGAGATAAAGACCCAGATAACAGAAGAACTTATCCATGGAAAAATGAAGATAATGAGATGATAGATTTTTATCGAAATTCCATTCAAACTAGACATAGAGTAAAATCTTTATTAAAAGGTGAAACTAATTTTATTTATACTAGAGATAATGATGTTTTTGCCTATGAAAGATTTCTTCATGAAAATGAGGAAGATAATTGTTTAATAATTATGAATAGAAGTGAGGATTATAAACGTATACATTTTGATTTTGAGTATGATTTGTTAGATGAAATAGGGATAAAATATACTCCTGGTGATTATGGAGTTACTTTAGAAAAAGAAAATGGAAAATTTGTAGTAGATATTGGACCAAAATCTTTTATGATGTTTAAAATGAAAAATATTAAAAAGGAATCATTTGAACAAGCATAGAAAAATGTGTAGATTATTAATAATCTACACATTTTAATTTGAGTAAGTTTATAGCCTAAAGTGGTAGCCAAGTACATGGCTAATTTAATAGTTTAAGGGAAGCAAATTTTTTATTTTTAAAATGGAATTTCGCTTTCAGATATTTCACCATCAAAAACTTCATCTGTAAATATTTCTTCATTATTAAAAGTATTTTCAGTTTTATTATTTTGTTTAGGGTCTATAAATCTAAATAAGTCACAGTTGACAGTAATAGATTTTCTATTTTCTCCATTTGTAGATAAATATTTATCTACTTTCATTTTTCCTTCAATATAAACTAATCTACCTTTAGTCATATATTCACTAAAAACTTCTGCTTGTTTATTCCATATTTCACAATTAATAAAATCAGTATCATGTTCACCTTGAGCATTCTTATAACCTCTATCAACTGCCAATGAAAATCTAGTTACAGGGATATTTTTCTCACCTACAAATTTCAAATCTGGATCTTGACATAACCTTCCTACTAATATGACTTTATTCATTTAAAACCTCCACATTTTAATATAATTAAAAACTTTAGTAAAATTATAGACAAACATAAGTTCGAATATACAATATTTAGAAAAAATTATTTTTTTGAGTAAGGAAAAAAATGTAAAAAAGTGATATAATAAAAATAATGATGAGTGTTAAAGTCTATGTTAATTTAATAGAGAATTGAAAATGAGGGGTTTTATTATGAAAAAGGATATTTATAGAAGTATAATAAAAAATAGTAAAATAGCTTACTTAATAATAAATTGTAAAATGGATAATCATAATAAATACATTGGCATAGAGGTATTAGAACAGAATAAAGAATTTCAAAAAGTTTTTAAGGTGATAACAGAAAATAATGTATTTGAAAAGGAAATAACTGAATTAATAGCGAATAATTGGATAAAAAATAAATTTAAAGGCGACGAATTTGACCAATTTGTAAAGGATATAATTAAGAATGGCCATAAAAATGTAGAGTATACTGTTGAATTAAATAATAAAAATGTAATAATGGATATATATTATTTGGAAGAATATTTTATTGTAGTATATTCAATGAATTACAATATGGACTGTGATGAGGAAGATTTTATAATATATAATTGGGCAAAAGATCTAAATGGGGTATATACTAATATATGTGAAAACTTTAATGATTTAAAATTAAAGGGAAAAAAAACAATTACTGGGAAAAGAGATTTAGATTTATGGGAACCATCTGAGGTTAGGAAGTTTAGACAACAAGAAAATAATGTTATATCAAATAGAAATGTAAAAACTTTCTATCAAACATTAACAAAGAAAGATGGCAATAAAATTTATTTAGAGTCAACTATATGGCCTATAATAGATGATAATGATAATATAATAGGAACAAAAGGCTTTAGTATAGAAATAAATGATAGGCTAGTTTTTGAGAAAAGTTTAGAGCAAAATGAAGAGAATTTTAGAGAGATAACTAAGTATTCTGACTCTGTATTTATTATTAGAGATAAAGAGAGGGCCACTTATGTTAGTCCAGCTTTTAGGAATGTATTTGAAGATAGTCCAGAGGACTTATATAGGGACTTTAGTAAGATAGAGGAGTATTTTAAGAGAGTAGAATGTAATGATTATAATATAAGTTATGAATTTGATTTTGACAAATGTAATGAAGGAACTGGAAAAGTAAAATTAGATAATGGAAAAGAAAAGTGGATTTGGTATAAATTTTTACCAATAAAGGATTCAAAAGGAAGTATTTCGAAAAGAGTAGGAATTTTAACTGATGTAACAGAGAAAAAGAAAATAGAAGAAGAAAAAAATCAGCTTAAATTAGATTTCTTTGTAAATTTATCTCATGAATTGAGGACGCCAATCAATCTTATATCAAGCACAGTTCAACTTATCAAATTAAATTTAACAAAATTATCACCGCAAGATGCTAATAAGTTTTATAAATATATGGATATTATGGAAATGAATAGTTTAAGACTTGTGAGGCTTATAAATAATTTATTGGATTCAACACGAGTTGAGGCAGGATTTATAAGTTTTAATCCGATTAATACAGATATAGTAGGATTTATAGAAGACATATGTGATTCCATTGTGGAATTTACAGAATTTAATAGTATGCACTTAATTTTTGATACAAATGTTGAAGAAGAAGTAGTACTATTTGATCCAGATATTATAGAAAGAACTATGCTTAATTTATTATCAAATGCAGTTAAGTTTAATAAAAAAAATGGAAATATATATGTAAATTTAAATATTAAAGATGATAAAATTAAGATTAGTGTAAGAGATGAAGGAATTGGAATACCAAAGGAAAAAGCTAATTGTATATTTGAAAGGTTTGAACAAGTTGAAAGTAAAAATAGAATAGAAAAACAAGGAAGTGGCATAGGACTATACTTAGTAAAATCTTTAGTAAGTTTGCATGGAGGAAGTATTAAAGTAAATAGTAAAATTAACCAAGGTAGTGAATTTATAGTAGTTATACCTAAGAGATTATTAAATAATGGTGAGGAATTTATTTTACAAAAAAATGAGGAAGTTAGATATAGTAGGGCTAATATAGAGTTTTCGGATATATAAAAAATAAACACATTATTAATTAAAAAATTAATAATGTGTTTATTTTTTTTTATCTGTATGTTTTATAACTAATCTCATTAAAAAAAATACGGGAATAGTCGAGAAAATAGGAGCTATTATAGGAGCTATAGCTTTACTTAAGTCTAATATATTAACTAATGACAATATAATTCCCAGATTTAGAGCATATTCAAATATATATACTAAGAAGCTTAGCAAATATTTTTTTAAAGAATACTTTTGTTCTTTGAATGTAAATTTAGAATTCAAATAATAAGATGCAGTAATGCTTATAATACTTGTAATAGTATATGCAATTAAATAATCAATTTTAAAAACTAGATATAGTGTTAAGTAAAATATCTGAGCAACTATAAAATTTGCAGTACCTATAATATTAAATTTTATATATTCTATAATTTTATCTTTATATAGTTTAAACTTTTCAACAATTGTACCCTTTATGATAAACACATCCTTTTAAAAAGTAATTATTTATATTTTATATCATTATTATGTTCATTGACAAAATAAATATAAAGAACTATATTTATTTTGTAGATATATCTATTATTAGGGGGGGAAAAATAGAAATGTCAAATTGTAATTCATGTCCATCAAATGGATCTTGTAATAAAGAACAATCAAATTGCTCAGTGGTTAATAATCCACTAAATAAAATTAATAAAATTATAGGTGTAATGAGTGGTAAAGGTGGAGTAGGAAAATCTACAGTATCAGCACTTATAGCAAAAAATTTAGCTAAACAAGGATATAAAGTAGGTGTATTAGATGCGGACATAACAGGTCCTAGTATACCAAGGCTTTTAGGTGTAGACAAGCAAAGAGCAAGAGCAACAGAGGAATTTATATATCCAGCAGTAACAGCAGATGGAATAAAAGTAATGTCTCTAAATTTATTAATAGAAAATGAAGAAGAACCTGTTATCTGGAGAGGTGCAATGGTTTCTAATGCAGTAAAACAATTTTATACAGATGTTTTATGGGAAGAATTAGATTACCTTATAATCGATATGCCTCCAGGAACAGGAGATGTAGCTTTAACAGTTATGCAATCTATTCCTATAAATGGTATAGTAATGGTTACAATACCTCAGGATATGGTATCAATGATAGTTACAAAGGCTGTTCATATGGTACAAAAGCTAGATATAGATGTAATTGGTGTAGTTGAAAATATGAGCTACATAACATGTCCAGACTGTAATAAAAAGATTCAAATATTTAATGGAGAAAATAATAGAAAGTTCCTTGATGATATGAATTTGGATCTTTTAGGACAATTACCAATGAACTCCGGAATAGGAAACGTATCTATAGGTATTTATAAAGATGGTGATGAAGAAGTAGAAGGATTATTTAATCCTATAGTAATAAATATGATTAAGTCATTAGAAGAAAAAGAAAAAGAGATCTCAGGGGCATTCTAGCTAAAAATAAGGAGTGAACAAATGAAATTAGGAGATATTTTTGTGTTTAGTATGGATTTAATTTTATTTACATATTTTACTGAAATCGCACTAAATACTACAAGTATGACAGTTAGGATAGTAGCATGCTTTGCTATGACAGCTGAAATATTCTTTATGAGACAACATCTAAAGATGATGAAGCTATCTGCCCAAAAAAGAGAAGATTAAAAAATACACAGTTCAATATATTGAACTGTGTATTTTTTTTTAGATTACATAAAATCTATTGACATTCCAGTTAATGGAAGGTTTATTATGATATTAGGAAATATTATGAGTATGAAAATAGTGAAATAAAATGGGAGGAATAAGATGAAATTAAGTATGGTTGCAGACCACGCAAGATGGCCCAGAGAAAATGACATTATATTTAACTTATCTGAAAGAGCTCAAAAGGCAGAACAAAACATAGGTAGAGAAAACGTTATCAATGCTACCATTGGTGCATTAATAGATGATGAAGGAAAACTAATAACAATGAATAGCGTTTTTGAACAATTAAAATCATTGCCTAATAATGAAATATCTGCTTACGCTTCTATTGCAGGACAAGATAACTATAAAGAGGCTGTAAAAAAAGTTTGTTTTCAAGGAAATGATCCAGATAGTTATGTAAGAGTTGTAGCTTCTCCAGGTGGAAGTGGTGCTATTAAATTAGCAATGTGGAACTATACTAATTACGGAGATGTAATTTTGACTTCTGATTGGTACTGGAGTCCTTATGCAATTATAGGAGAGGAAGCTGGAAGAGGAGTTGCAAATTACAAATTATTTAATGATGAAGGAAAATTTAATATTGAATCTTTTAAATGTAAATTTAAAGAAATTATAGATAAGCAAGGAAATATATTCACAATAATTAATACTCCTGGTCACAATCCAACAGGATATACTGTGTCGGATTATGAGTGGGATGAAATATTAGATTTTGCAAAAGAAGTTGCAAAGGATGAGAGTAAAAAAATAGTTTTATTTATAGATGTTGCATATATAGATTTTGTTAAAGATGATATAGCAAGTAGAAAATTCTTTAATAAATTTGAAAACTTGCCAGAAAATATATTATCAATAGTAGGTTTTAGTATGTCAAAAGGATTTACTGCTTATGGTATGAGGATGGGGGCAGCCATAGGAATATCTTCAAGTGAAGACATTGCAGAAGAATTTTATTACTCATTAATGCATTCTTGTAGAGCCAATTGGTCTAATTGTAATAGAGGAGCTATGTCTATTCTTTCTCATTTAATTTCAGATGAGCAAAAGTATGCAGAATATAAAATTGAGAAAGATGAATATAAAGATATGCTTGTTAAAAGAGCGGAGGCTTTTGTACAAGGTGCAAAAGAAGTAAATCTTGAGATACTTCCATATAGAGATGGATTTTTTGTAAGTATACCATGCAATAATCCAAAAGAAGTTTGCGAAGCACTCACTAAAGAAAATCTTTATTTAGTTCCTTTAAAAATGGGATTAAGATTTGCGGTATGTGCAGTATCAGAAGAAAAGTGTAAAAAAGCTCCAAAAATTATAAAAGAAGTTTTTGAAAAAGTTAAATTATTGGATACAACTTCAGTATAAAAAACATAAAAGTAAGGGGGACTATTAACATGAAGAAATTAATGACAGGTAATGAGGCCATAGCTCGTGGAGCATATGAAGCTGGTGTAAAATATGCTTCAGCTTATCCGGGAACTCCAAGTACGGAGATATTAGAAAATATAGCTTTATATAAGGATGATATTCTTGCAGAATGGGCTCCAAATGAGAAAGTAGCAGTTGAGGCAGCGGCAGGAGCTTCAATAGCGGGAGCGAGAACTGTTGCATCTATGAAACATGTTGGTTTAAATGTGGCAGCTGATCCATTGTTCACTGTAGCATATACAGGTGTAACTGGAGGATTTATCATAATTACAGCGGATGAACCAGGACAACATTCATCACAAAATGAGCAAGATAATAGAAATTATGCTAGAGCAGCTAAAATTCCAATGCTTGAGCCATCAACTAGCCAAGAAGCTAAAGATATGTTCAAAGAAGCATTTGAAATAAGTGAAAAATTTGATACGCCAGTTTTATATAGGTTAACAACAAGACTGTGTCATTCAAAGGGTATAGTTGAGTGTGAAGGTAGGAAAGAAGTTGGAATAAAAGAGTATGTAAAAGACGCACCTAAATATGTTACAGTTCCTGCAAACTCAAGAGTATTAAGAGGAAAGGTAGAAGAAAGACTTAATAACTTAGAAAAATTCTCCAATGAAACTGATCTTAACTCTATTGAATTAAATGATACTAAAGTAGGTGTTATTGCGTCTGGAATGTGTATAAATTTCGCAAAAGAAGTATTTGGAAAAGATGCATCTTATTTAAAACTAGGATTTACTTTCCCAATGCCAGATGAAAAGATAAAAGAGTTTGCATCTAAGATAGAAAAAATATATGTTATAGAAGAAAATGATGAATTCATAGAAGAACATGTTAAAGCTTTAGGAATAAATTGTCATGGTAAAGATGTATTTCCAACATACGGAGAAATGACACCAGATGTTATAAGAAAAGCTATATATGGAAAAACATTTGATCACTTAGAAACAAATGAAGAATTATTAGTTCCAAGACCACCAACATTCTGTGCTGGATGTCCACATAGAGGTTTATTCTATGAACTAGGGAAAAGAAAAGATGTGGTTATAACTGGAGATATAGGATGTTATACTCTAGGATTTGCACCGCCATATAATGCAATGGACTGTGTAGTTTGTATGGGTGCATCTTTAGGTTCAGGGCATGGAGCACAACAAGTTTTCAATATGGTAGAGGGTAATAAGAAAAGAGTTGTAGGTGTACTTGGAGATTCAACATTCTTCCATACAGGAATAAATGGACTTTTAGATATTATTTATAACAATGGTAATGCCATCTCAATAATATTAGACAATAGAATTACTGGTATGACAGGACATCAAGAAAATCCAGGTTCAGGATTTAAATTACAAGGTGAGCCAACTAATGAAATAAGCATAGAAGCAGTAGTTAGAGCATGTGGTGTGAAAAATTTAAGAGTAATAAACCCTAATAATTTAAAAGAAGTAAATGATACACTTGATTGGGCATTTGAAAATAAAGAAGCGTCTGTAATCATTACAAGATGGCCTTGTGCTCTAAAAAAATTCTCTAAAGAAGATATAGAAGAGTTTAATAAGCCCTTTACAACAAAATGTGAAGTTGTAGAAGATTTATGTATAGGATGTAAAAAATGTACTAAGACAGGATGTCCAGCAATCTCATATAATAAAGAAATTAAAAAAGCTAGAATAGATAGAAATCAATGTTTAGGATGTGATGTGTGTGCACAAGTATGTCCTAAAGAAGCAATAATAAAGGAGGTAAAATAATATGACTAAAAGTATTATGTTAGTAGGTGTAGGTGGTCAAGGCACTATACTTGCAAGTAAGTTATTAACTATAGGATTAATGGAAGCTGGATACGATGTAAAGATGAGTGAAATACATGGTATGAGCCAAAGAGGAGGATCAGTCTCTTCTCAAGTAAGATATAGTGAAGACAATGTTTATTCTCCTGTTATTGAAATTGGTGGAGCAGATATGATAGTTTCTTTTGAAAAAATGGAAGCATTAAGATATTTAAAATATTTAAAACCAGAAGGAAAAGTAGTTGTAAATAATTATAGATTAAACTCAGTATCTACATTAGTAGGAAAGTTTGAATACAAAGAAGAAGAAATAGATGCAGAGTTAAAAAGATTAGATGCAAAAATTATAGATGCAGCAAAGAAGGCTGTAGAACTAGGAAATGTAAAAGTAATGAATGTTATATTATTAGGTTCTCTAGTAAAATCAATGAAACTAGAAAAAATTGATTGGGAAAGTATTATAAGAAAAAATGTAAAAGAAAAGTTTATTGATTTAAATATAAAAGCTTTCCGTATAGGAATGGACTTAGTAGAATCAGAAGTAAGTAAGATAGCTGTTTAAATTTATTTAGCCATATAAACTCAAAAGCTATTATAAGTTTTTCTTATAATAGCTTTTGACATCTATCATGATGAAAGATTATAATATAAAAAAATTATAAAAGGGGACAAAAATATGACTTATAGAGTTTTAGCCATAAATCCTGGCTCAACATCAACAAAATTTGCAGTATATGATGGAGAAAATCAAGTTTTTGCAAACACGTTAAATCATTCAGTAGAAGAGTTATCAAAGTTCAAATCTATAATGGATCAGTTTGAAATGAGAAAAAACGAGATAGAAAAAGCTTTAAAAGAAAATAAAATAGAGCTAAAAAGTATAAATGCAGTAGTAGGAAGATGTGGAGGATTACCACCAGTCAAATCAGGTGCATATTTAATAAATAAGGAAATGATAGATCGATTAAATAATAGACCTACATTAGATCATGCATCAAATTTAGGAGCTACAATTTCATACTCTATTGCCAATGAAATCGGAGTAAAATCATATATATATGATCCAGTTTGTGTAGATGAAAGTGGAGATATAGCAAAAGTATCTGGACTTAAGGGATTGGATAGAGTTTGCTTAACTCATGCTTTAAATACTAGAGCTATGGCAATAAAATATGCAAAAACGAATAATAAAAACTATAAAGATTTAAATTTAATAGTAGCTCATTTAGGTGGAGGTATAAGCTTGAATATTCATGAAAAAGGCAAAATGGTAGACTTTGTTTCTGATGAAGAAGGACCATTTTCACCAGAAAGAGCGGGAAGACTACCAGCAAAAATGTTAGTTGATTTATGCTATTCAGGAAAATATACTCATAAAGAAATGGTTAAAAATGTAAGAGGTAAAGGTGGAATAGTTTCATATTTAAATACTATTGATGCTAGAGAAGTGGAAGAAAGAATAGCTAATGGTGATGAATATGCAAAATTAATATATGATGCTTTAGCTCTACAAGTAGCAAAATCTATAGGCGAACTTGCTACAGTTGTTAATGGTGATGTGGATGCAATAATTATAACTGGTGGAATAGCTTATTCTAAATATATGAGTCAATCAATAAGCAAGAGAGTTAAGTTTATAGCACCAGTAGAAATATTAGCTGGAGAAAATGAATTAGAGGCCTTAGCTTTTGGTGCACTTAGAGTATTAGAAGGTGAAGAAGAAGCCACAATATACAGTGAAGCAGATTTTATAAAAGCTTAGTAAAAAAATTTTATACGTGATTAAATTAACATAATTGGATATGCTCCTCTAATTTTATATAATATAAATATAATTAAAATTAGGGGAGTTGTCATATGAAGGATTTTTTTACTATAGGAGAAATATCTAGGTTATTTGACATAAATAAAAAAACATTAAGATATTATGATGAGATAGATTTATTTAAACCTAGTTTTGTTAATAAGGAGAATAAGTATAGGTATTATACATTAGATCAATTTCAATATTTAGAGACCATAAAGTATTTAAAAGAACTTGGACTTTCATTGGATAAAATAAAATATAATCTAAATAATGTAAATACAGAAGATGTAATACACTCCTTAGAAGAACAAAACAGTTTTATTAATCAGAAAATAAGTGAATTAGAACTTATTAAGCATAAGATTAATAATAAAATAATGCAAATTAAAGATTCAACAAGAGAAGATTTATTAGGAATTATTAGGGAAATAGATTTTGACGAAAGACAAGCAGTTAGGTTAAGACACAGTATTAAAACTGATTATGATATTGAACTTTCTCTTAGAAAGTTGACGAAAATGTCTGAAAATAAAATTTTTTTAACATATGGAGCAGTTGGAGTATCCATAGCTAGAGAAGATTTAATTCAGCAAGAATATGGAGAATATAAATCTATTTTTGTGATGATAGAAGAAGAAAAATATGATAAAAGTTTAATAAAAATATTTCCTAAAGGGACTTATGTTTGTATTAGGTTTAATGGTGTTCACAAAGATGCACCACCGCACTATGAAAAATTGATGTCTTATATTAATAAGCAAGGTTATGAAATCTTAGATGACTCATTGGAGATGGAACTAACAGATCCAAGTTTATCTTTAACAGATGAAGAAGTAATTATGGAACTACAAATTTTAGTTAAGAAATCTTAAATAAAGGGGAATAAGCATGATAAATAAATTAGAGGACATATTACATCAATTAAAAGGAGACAAAAAAGTTATATTGTCAGTGGCAGCAGCTCACGATGAAGAGGTTTTACTAGCTATTCAAAGTGCAGTAGAGAAAGATATAATAGTTCCTATTTTAATTGGTGAAGAAAATAAAATAAGAGAGATTAGTAAAGAGATAAATTTTGATTTAAATGGAATAAAAATAATACAAAAAGATACTATAGAAGAATGTGCTGAAACTGCTGTAAGATTAGTTTCTTCAAAAGAAGCGGACTTTGTAATGAAGGGATTATTAGATACTTCAGTTATACTAAAATCAGTTTTAAATAAAGAGTGGGGTCTTAGAACAGATAGCTTACTTAGTCATGTTATGGTTTATGAAATACCCACATATGATAAATTATTAGTAACGACAGATGGAGGTATGAATATAGCACCTGACTATGATCAAAAAGTTAAAATATTAAAAAATGCTATAGAAGCAACTAAGCCTTTAGGATTAGAAGAAATAAAAGTTGCATGCTTAGCTGCAAAGGAAAAGGTAAATCCTAAAATGCCAGCTACAGTTGATGCAAAAGCTTTACAAGAAGCTGGTGAAAGAGGAGAGTTTGGTGAAGGTGTAATAGTAGAAGGACCTTTAGCATTTGACTTGGCGGTATCTAAAGAAGCAGCAAAGATAAAAGGTTTTGAAAGTAGAGTAGCAGGAGAAACAGATATAATGTTAATGCCAACTATAGAAGTGGGTAACGGTATAGGAAAAACTTTAACATATTTTGCAGGGGGAAAATCTGCTGGAATAATAATGGGTGCAAAAGCTCCTATTGTTTTAGTTTCTAGAGCTGATAGTCATGAGTCAAAATTATACTCAATAGCTTATGGTGCCTTAATTGCAGGTCATAATAAATAAGGTGAAAAATTCTTTTTTAGTTTATGCTAAAAAAGAATTTTTTGGTTTTCAATATAATTAATAGGGGAGAATAGGATGAAAAAACTTAATCGTTGGATATATGCTGTTGTAGGAACTGTTGTTTTATTGTTTGCAGGGCTTATATATGCATGGAGTGTATTAGCTTCACCCATAGGTCAAGAGTTTACAAATTGGTCAATGGCACAATTATCATTAACTTTCACTATAGGTATGACCATGTTTTGTTTAGGTGGATTAGTTGGAGGATTGTTATCAAATAAAGTCAACGTAAAGTATAATGTTTGGGCATCAGCAATATTGTTCTTAATTGGATTTTATATATCTTCAAAAACAACTACCTTAATAGGATTATATATTGGATTTGGTATTTTAGCAGGATTTGCATCTGGTCTTGCTTATAATGCAGTAATGAGTACTATGTCGAAATGGTTTCCAGATAAACAAGGACTAATATCAGGAATTTTATTAATGGGATTTGGTATAGGAAGTTTTATTATAGGAAAAGTATATCAAGCATACACTCCAATAGAAATAGGTGGTTGGAGAAATTCATTTATGATATTTGGAATATTGCTATTTATAGTAATTGGTATAGGCGGTTTTTTCTTTGTTAGGCCAGATGAGGATTTTATATCTTTAGAAAATAAGTTTAATACTGATAAAAGGAAAAGTTTCGAAGCTGGTATAGATGTTCATGCTTCTGTAATGATAAAAAGACCTACTTTCTGGTTATTCTTTACTTGGGCAGTATTATTAAGTGGAGCAGGGCTAGCATTAATTTCTCAAGCTAAAGGTGTGGCTATGGAAGTAGGACCACAAGTAAATTCATCAACTATAGCAACTGTTGTTGGATTAATTTCTATATTTAATGGTATTGGTCGAGTAGTTTATGGAGGAATGTTTGATAAAATAGGAAGAAAAAAAACTATGTTTATAATTAATGTAGTATTCTTTATATCTGTAGGGATTTTGATACTTGCACTTATGAACA
Source organism: Terrisporobacter vanillatitrophus (assembly GCF_051148895.1). Taxonomy (GTDB): domain Bacteria; phylum Bacillota; class Clostridia; order Peptostreptococcales; family Peptostreptococcaceae; genus Terrisporobacter; species Terrisporobacter vanillatitrophus. The sequence continues at coordinate 3,529,326 of NZ_CP154625.1, read as the reverse complement.
AAAGTTTTTTATTAATAGTGCTTGGATTTGTGTGTTGTGGTTTTTCTTATGGTGGTATACCAACAACAAGTTCAGCTTTTGTAAATGCATTTTATGGACCAACATATTATCCAATCAACTTCCCAATAGTTAACTTAAGTTTAATCGTTGCTTCTTTTGGAGGAACTATAGCAGGATATTTATATGATTCAAGTGGTTCTTATTTAAGTACTTTTATATTAATGATAAGCGCTATAGCAATAGGTTTTATATGTTTTTTAGGAATAAAAAGACCATAAGAATATGTGAAAATTATACTAAAGGGTTATTAATTAATTATAATATAAACATAAAAAATTACTGGAATAACTTATTCCAGTAATTTTTTTATTTTAATTTACTTAATTATTATGTTAATTATATCTAGGTTCTCGGGCTTCAATGCCACTAAGAGCAGCCCAAACATAGAATACCAATCCTAAAATAGCCCAACCTATAATTATTCCCCATTCAAAAGGCCAAGATAAAGACGCTGGAGCACCTGGTAAATACATTATTCCTAAGAATATACACATGCAAACAGACACTATACCAACAAATCTAACTCTTTTAACCTTGTATGGTCTTAGCATATTTGGTTCTTTTTTTCTTAATACTAAGAATGATAAACAAACCATAGAGTAAGATATTACGATACTGCAACCACCTGCATTAGATAACCAAGTAAGCATATTTCTTCCTAGGAATGGAGATAAGGAAGTTAGAACACCAATTAATATTATTGCATTTGAAGGTGTTTTATATTTAGGATGTAATTTTGCTAAGAATTGTGGCAACATTCCACAAGCTGCCATAGAATAAATAGCTCTACTTCCGCCTACATAGAAAGAGTTCCAGCTAGTGATAATACCAGCGATTCCACCTAAAATTAATATTTTAGAAGCTATTGAACTGTTATTATAAACCTTTGCCATAGCATCTGCTGTAACTAGAGCAGACCCTTGGATTTCTGCATGATCCATAGCTAGAGATACACCAAGTATTATCATGGCATACCATATAACTGCCATTACAACAGATAGAATTAATATTTGACCAATTTTCTTAAATGGTATATTCATTTCTTCTGCAGCTTGTGGAATTACATCGAAACCAACATACATGAAAGGTGTCATAACAGCAACAGTCATAAGACCGCCGACTCCATCTTTAAAAAGAGGTTGTATGTTTGAAGTTGAACCATTCACAAAAGATCCACCAATTAGAGCTAAACCAATTAGTGTAATTAATACAGTACATAAACCTTGTAAAAATGCAGCTGTTTTTACTCCGAAGTAATTTATGATAGTGATTATTATTGAACTTATTATACCAACCATAACCCATGTGCCATAAACATCAAATCCAGCAATAGTGTACATATAACCTTTTACGTAATTTGGAAATAAATATTGTAAAACTGTTGGAAGAGCTACTGTTTCAAAAGCTATTACAGATATGTATCCTAAGATGATAGCCCAGGTACAGATAAAAGACGCATTTCTGCCTAGTGCTCGATAACTAAAGACTTGCTCTCCACCACACTTAGGCATAGCGGAGGTTAGTTCTGCGTATGCTTGGCCTACAAATAATACCATTATGCCACCTATAACAAATGCTAAGATAGCGCCAAGAGTTCCGGCTGTTTGTATCCATTCTCCTGATAACACAACCCATCCCCAACCAATCATTGCTCCAAATGCAAGTACAAAGACGTCGGATTTGTTCAGGACTTTATCAAACTTATCGTTTTTACTCATAAAAACTATCATTCCTTTCGCTGTGCTCAAGGCACAAAATTGGATGAAAAATGGTATAATACATACATTTTTCGTTAATAAATCTAATAAGTAAGTAAATATACTACAGAGCACGGCGGGGTAAGTGAGAAAAGTGCCTATCGGCAAATCCGCATAAAAACTTGTGCCGAATATCTATCTAAGTACAAATAATTGTGCCATGAGCACGTAAGTTAATCTTTGTTTTAGCAAAGACCGTTAAAAAACTAGGATATTCAGTCAATGTTTACTTACTTAATTTTTTATTTAAGGTGATAAAATGCTTAAAATTGTTCATCCAGTATGTTGTGGTATTGATGTTCACAAAAAATTTATAGTAGCTACAATTGCTTCTACTAATTCTAAAAATATCACAACATATAAAACTAAAAACTTTCAAACATTTACCCATAATTTAATTGAATTCAAAAACTGGTTATTAAGTAACAATTGTACTGAAATATGCATGGAAAGTACCGGTAAATACTGGTTACCAATCTATAACATTCTTGAAGATACTTGTAATATTACACTTGCAAATCCTAAATTTATAAAAAATATTCCTGGTAAAAAAACTGATAAACGTGATTCTTTATGGATTACAGATTTACACAAGCATGGTCTAGTTAGGGGGAGTTTTATTCCTCCAAAACAAATCAGAGAACTTAGAGATTTAATGAGATACAGAAGTAAATTAGTTAATTTTCGTTCTAGTGAAAAAAACAGAATTCAAAATTCATTAACTGTATCTAACTTAATGATTTCTAGCGTTGTATCTGATACATTTGGTAAATCTTCTTCAGCTATTATTAAATATGCATTGGATCATCCCGAAAAGCTGAATATTGATTATACTGAATTTCTTCATGCTAGACTACTACCTAAAGCTGAAGAAATAAATCTATCTATGCAAGGCAATATATCTAAAGAGCAATCAAGCAAAATGAGAGTTTCATTTAACCATTTTGACTATATAAATAATTGTTTGACCCAACTAGATAATGTAATTTCTATCATTTCTTCAGACTACCAGGATCAAATATCTTTACTTTCTTCCGTACCAGGAATTACACCTAAGTCTGCCGTAGGCATAATTTCTGAAATAGGTGTTGATATGTCTAAATTTGATACATCAAAGCACCTTTGTTCTTGGGCAGGATTAACGCCTCAGAACAATGAAAGTGCAGGAAAAAAGAAAAGTGTTCGTATAAGTCGTGCCGGTTTATATTTAAAACCTTTGCTTGTTCAATGTGCCAATGCAGCTATTAAAGATAAATCATGTCCTTACTTTAAATATAGATATGAATCTATTAAAAAAAGACGTGGACATAAGAGAGCTATAATAGCTATTTCAAGAATGCTACTTACTTGTTGTTACAATATGTTACTAAATAATAAAGAATTTAATTCTTCATTATACGATTCTTACTTAAGTGATTGTGTAAATCAAACTAAATCTATAGATAGGATGATTAAATATCTACAAACTCAAGGATTTGTAGTTCAAACACAAGTTGAAGAATCACTTGGAATTACATGATAATTAACCAGTAAATCAATTTTCCACAAACTCCGTTTTTATTTTTTTTAATATTTAAAGGGAGTTATTTAGTGTGCAATCCCTTCGGGTATCTTTTTTCAAGTTAAGACCCCCTAAAATTTTTAATACTTACTTTTTTTAATTTTATGATTGTTACAATAATATAATAACAACTTTGGTAATAAATGTAAATTGGTTATTTTGAATTTTGCATAAAAAATGTCATATTTAGATATAATTTGAATTGTAGCCGTTAGAAATTTTTCTTTGTATTAATAAATAAGATATTTTATAATAAAAAGAGCAAACAATATAATTATAAAGGTTTTATTTAAATTGAAATGTTTATATATAAAGAGTTAGTATTGGAGGTTAAAATAATGAAAAATAAAGATAAAGCAATAGGTGTTTTTGATTCAGGCTTAGGTGGAGTAAGCGTATTAAAAGAATTAGTTAAAACTATGCCAAATGAGAAATTTTTATATTATGGTGATTCAGCAAATGCTCCATATGGAATAAAAACAAAAGAAGAAATAACTGAAAGATGTGTGGATATTATAGATTTTTTCTTGAGTAAAGGTGTAAAGGCTATTGTTATAGCTTGTAATACAGCGACTTCTGCAGCAGCCAATATACTTAGAGAAAAATATTCTGATTTACCAATCATAGGAATGGAGCCAGCATTAAAAGTTGCTGCTGACGGAAAAGTTAACAATACTATAGTAGTAATGGCAACACCTCTTACATTAAAAGAAACTAAATTTAATGATTTAATGGCGATATATAGTGATAATAACACTGTAATAAAAATGCCATGTCCAGAACTTGTAAATATAGTGGAAAATGATTTATTAGACAATGAAGAGGTTGTTGAAAGTCAACTAAAAACCTATTATAAAGACCTAGATATGAGTAAAATTAATAGTGTTGTTTTAGGATGTACACACTTTATATTCTATAGAGATTACATGGAAAAAATATTAAATCATAATATAAATATAGTTGATGGAAATTTAGGAACAACAAATCATTTAAAAGAAGTTTTAAGAGAAAATGATGAATTAAGAGATGATAATGAAGAGGGAAGTGTTATAATCTATAACTCCTCAGATGATAAAAGATTTATAAAATTATCAGAAAAGCTATTAAATAGATAAAAAAACAAAGTATCTACTACTTTGTTTTTTATTCACATGTTTCAAATTGTAAAATTACCTTAAATAAATCGCCATCTATATTTAAATCCATAGCTCCGTTTTGTGTATTAACAATACTTTGAGTAATAGATAGACCAAGTCCTGAACCTTCAGTATTTCTAGAGGAATCGCCACGTCTGAATCTTTCTAAAAACTCATCTGGGCTTAAATTTAATCTATAATTTGATATATTTTTAAATGTTATTGAAATAGTATTATTTTCAACAAATAAATCTATATAAACTCTACTATTAGGAGCAGAGTATTTTGTTATATTTGAAATCAGATTTTCAAAAGCTCTGAAAGTTCGTTTCCCATCAATCATAGCAAATATAGGTTGTCCTGGAGCTTCAACAATAAAATCCAATCTACTTTCTTGAATTTTATCATCCAGTTCTACTACACTTTGTATTAAAAGTTCTTTAATATCAGTTTTTTCAATATTAAATTCCATTTCACCACTACTAAGCTTTGCAGCTTCAAAAATTTCTTCAACTAAAATTTTAAGTCGCTTAGATTTTTTATCTAAAATAGATAAATAAGATTTTTTTGTATCATCGTCTAGAGTATCGCTTTTTAGCATGTCCACATAATTTATGATAGATGTTAAAGGTGTTTTTAAATCATGGGATACATTGGTAATCAATTCTGTCTTCATTTTTTCGCTTTTTATTGCATTATCTACAGCCTTAGAAAGACCTTCATTCATATTGTTAATATTTTCTGCAAGAAGAGCAATTTGGCCATTTCCCTCAATTTGTAATTTACAATCAATATCACCGTTTTTAATAGACTCAACTTCCTTTGAAATGTATTCAATATAATCAAATTTTTTATATATTAATTTAAATATAAAAATATAAGATATCAAAGTTATAAGAATATAAAATATAAAAACAAGCCTAGAGTTAAATATTGTAAGTAAAACGAATAATAATATGCATTGAAGTGTTAATTCAAGGCATAAAGTATAGGCAAGTTTTTTTGTTAATGATTTTTTATTATGTTTATTTATTAGGGTTTTTATAAAATGTGATGTATACAATTTATCAAATAGATTTTCTTTATTATAAATAACATAGTTTATCATGAAGTATATTAAGTAAAAGGTTGCAATATCGTAGAATACAAATTTATCATACATATATAACTCTCTATGCATTCCATATCTAGAAATTTGAATAGATGCAAAAACTAATAGAAAAACTACCTCTAGGGGAAGTTTATTATTTAGGTATTTTATAAAACTATCAAAAAATGTTGCAGTTTTAATATTTTTTTTATAAAAACAAAATGACATAAAAGTTAAAATAAAAGAAACAATGCATATAGATGTAAATCCCCAAAATATATATACACTATTATAGTAGACCCCAGAACCAAATAGAAGAAATTGTCTTACAAGAGTATACGGTAACCAACTGTCATGGTAAATTACACCTGTGAAATAATCGAAAAAACTTGTGTCTCTACAAATAAATCCTACTGTTTCTATAAAAATGGATATAGATAAAAACATAAAGAATAAAGAAAATACTTTTACAGATGGATTATCAGCTCCTAAATTCTTAGCGTAATTTTTCAATTTTATAGCCAATTCCCCACACCACCTTTAAATATTTTGGATTTTTTGAATCTATTTCAATTTTTTGACGTATTCTTCTAATATGAACTGCTACAGTTTTTTCACAATTATAAGCATCTTCTTCCCAAACTCTTTCATATAGCTCATGAGAAGAAAAGACTCTTCCTTGATTAGAAAGAAGTAGTTCTAAAATTTTATACTCAATAGGTGTGATCTTTATATCATCCCCATCTAGAGTTATAGCTTTTGTTTCTTTGTTTAATTCTAGCCCACCACTTCTTAAAGTTATCGTTTTATCTTCCACAGTATGAGATGAATTTACATCAGACATATTCCCTAAATTTATATATCTTCTAAGATGAGAACGAACTCTTGCAGTTAGTTCTAGTGGATTAAAAGGCTTAGTTATATAATCATCAGCCCCCATGTTTAGTCCTAAGATTTTATCTATATCTTCGGATTTTGCAGATAATAAAATAATTGGTATATTTTTATCTTCTCTTATTTTCATAGTAGTTTTAAGACCATCCATATTTGGCATCATTACATCCATAATAATAAGCTTAATATCATTTTCTATAATCATTTCAAGAGCTTGTAAGCCATCATATGCTTTTAAAACATTGTACCCCTCAGGTTTTAAATAAAATTCAATAGCATCAACTATTTCTTTTTCATCGTCAACCAATAAAATATTTTCATTCATAAATTATCCTCCCTTATACAAATTCGAATTCCTCATATCACAAAATCAATTATATCAAAAGAAAGTATCAAAAACAGGTATTAAATATTACAAATTTATAAAGATTTCTACATAACATTACGTAATTGTAATAAATTTGTTATCATCATGTAATTATTTGGTAATTTATTACAGGTATAATAAATTTAGTACTTAGGGGAGAAGGAGATAAATATGATGATTAAAAATAAGATGAAGTTAGCAATAGGAATAGTAGTATTGTTAATGTTGCCATTATTTATAACAGGATTTGAAAATGAAGAAAGTTATGGAGATACAAAATTTAAAGATAATGTAGTTTTTTATGCTCAACATCAAGATGATGAAACACTTTGGGCATCAGCAGCAATTTTAGAGGCTATAAATGAAGTAGGAGCGGATCATGTTTACGTGGTGCAAGTATCTTATGGAACAGGAATAAAAATATTTGGTAAAGAAAAGATGTTTGACAAAACGAGCCAAATGGAAAAATATGAATATAGAGAAAGAGAGTTCCTTGCGGCAGTTAATGAATTAGGAGTTAAAAGAGAGAATGTGGTTTTATTACCAAGAACAAATAAAAGTGGAACTACAAGTTTTGAACAAATGGAGCAAACTGCTTTAAAATTTGAAAAGGAATTAAAACGTGTAACACATGTTGCTCATACTTATAAGCTAGACTGGCATTTACAACATCTTAAAAATGGTGCAGTTATTCAATCTTTATACAATGCAGGTAAAATAAAGGATGTAAAATATTTTGTAAAGCCAGAGTATAAAAATGATATTCCAGAAAGTGAAAGAATATTTTATAAGGCTATAAAGAAAGAGGATAAAGAAAAAATAAGAAAAGCTTGTGAACAATATAAGATAGTAGATGAGAATCAAAAAAGAGAAGGTATAGGATATAAGTCAGATCATAGATCTTTTAAAAGGCTCATGAAACATTATGATTCTATATTACATACACCTAGTGTGTAGGTGAAAATTATATAATGAAAGAATTATTTATGTCAAAATATATCCAAGTAGTAAAATAAAAATAAGTTTGTAAGAATAAACATAGAGGTGATATTATGAATAAAAAAATATATTTATTATTTACATCTTTGATAGTCTCAACATTCTTAATTATAGGATGCAGCAAAAATCAAGAATATACAAATTTTCAAAATGCATATTTTAAAATATCAAGCAGTTCAGAAAAAAATAATAGTCTAGATAAAAATAATTTAGAATCAATTATAGGAACTAAGGTAAGTGAATATAAACAAGCAAAAAATAAAGAAGATTATAACACATATATTTTTAAAATTGATGATGAAGAACTTAAAGTTTGCTTAAATGCTGATAATAAGTTAGGGTTTATAGAATATAAAAAATTAGGAGAAATAAACCTTGCTAATAACTTAGAAGAAAACTCAGCAGTTGGTGAATATGCTACGGGTTTTACTAGCAATATGAAGTTAGATTCTTTAGAAGAACAACAGAAAATTTTTGATCAAATAAATAAATAGTCTATATAAATTATAGATAATATTAAGGCTGTAGGTAGGTTTTGGTAAATATAAGCTTATCTGCAGTCTTTTATTTTTTGGTTAAAATATACTTCCAAAACAAATAATAAATATGAAAGGGTTAATAATTAATAGGAGGACTATAATGGAGAATTTAATTAATCGTTTTATAAAATATGCAAAAATATATACAACAAGTGATGAAGACTCAACGACTACACCAAGTACAGAAAGACAAAAAAATCTGGGTAAAATTTTAGTAGAAGATCTAAAAGAAATAGGCGTGGAGAATGTCTATATGGATGATAATGGTTATGTTTATGGATTTATATGCGCAAACACAAAAAAAATGTGTAATACCATTGGTTTTATTTCTCATATGGATACTGCACCAGCAGCTTGTGGAGAAAATGTAAAACCACAAATTCATGAAAACTATAATGGAGAAGATATTATATTAAATAAGGAAAAAAATATTGTTTTATCAATAAAAGAATTTCCATATTTAAAAGATCAAATAGGAAAAACTTTAATTACTTCCGATGGAACTACCTTACTTGGGGCTGACGATAAAGCAGGAATAGCAGAAATTATAGAAGCAATAAAATACATAGTTGAACATAAAGAAATTGAACACGGTCCAATTGCTATAGGATTTACTCCTGATGAAGAAGTTGGTAGAGGAGCGGACTTGTTTGATGTGAAAAAATTTAATTCTCATTTTGCATATACAATAGACGGAGGTCATTTAGGTGAGCTAGAATATGAAAATTTCAATGCTGCTAGTGCCATAGTTAATATTACAGGGAAAAGTGTACATCCTGGTTCAGCTAAGAATATTCTAATAAATGCAACTACTGTAGCTATGGAATTTCACTCATTGATACCTGAGAATGAGGTTCCTGAAAAAACAGATGGATATGATGGTTTTTATATGATTACAGATTTTAAGGGTGGTATAGAAAACGCCACATTAAAATATATAATTAGAGATTTTGATTTAGGAAATTTACAAAGAAGAAAAGATTTATTAAAAAATATTGGTGAGAGAATTAATAAAAAATATAAAAAAGAAGTAGTAAAAGTAGAAGTTAAAGATGAGTATTATAATATGAAAAAAGTAATAGAACCAGTTATGTATGTTATAGAGTTGGCTAAAAAATCTATGATAGAAGCAGGGGTAACACCTAAAATAGTTCCTATAAGAGGTGGAACTGATGGTGCAAAGCTATCATATATGGGACTTCCAACACCTAACATATTCACTGGAGGGGTGAATTTTCATGGGATTTACGAATATGTTTCAGGAGAAGATATGGTAAAAGCAAAAGAAACTATAATCAATATTATTAAAAATGATGCTATAAATCATGAAGAGATTAAATAACTTCTAAAAAATATAGGTATTGGAATATAATTTACTAGATAAATAATTATATTTTAAGAGTGGTGAGTACATGTTTAAAAATAAAGAATATAATTCTTGGGTAATCACTGTTCTTTCCTATATTTTTATTACTATAGGTATTTTATTAGCAGCATTAGCATTAGAAGTATTTCTGATTCCAAATCATATTATTGATGGTGGAATTACGGGAATTTCTATAATACTAAGCTTTTTAACAAAAATAAAATTAAGTATTTTTATTATAGTAATAAATATTCCATTCCTATTATTGGGTTTTAAACATTTAGGTAAAAATTTTCTTATTCAAGCTTCATTTGCTATGGTCGTATTTTCCTTATTACTAGAGGCATTTAAAAATGTAGAGGTAGTTACCAATGATGTGCTACTTGCTACTGTATTTGGTGGGATTATCCTTGGAATAGGAGTAGGTTTTGTGATTAGATATGGTGCTTGCTTAGATGGAGTAGAGACAATAGCCATATTAATTAACAAAAAAACATCTTTTTCTGTAGGGCAAGTAATACTATTGATTAATTTAGTGATTTATATGGTAGCGGGAATGCTATTTGGATGGGATAGAGCGCTTTATTCCATAATGACATATTTTATAACTTACAAAATAATAGATATAGTATCAGAAGGTCTGGATCAAGCAAAGGCAGCTTTGATTATTACAAATCATGGTGAGGAAATAGCTAGAAGTATATATAAAAGGCTGGGAAGAACAGTAACTTTTATTGAAGGAGAAGGTTTGATAAGTGGTAAAAAAGTAGTTCTTTATGTAGTTATTACAAGATTAGAAGTTAGAGAACTTAAAAAAATTATAGAAGCTGATGATATATCTGCTTTTATGACTATTACTGATGTGGCAGAGATAGTAGGTCAACATATTAAAGATAAAGAAAGTTTAACTATTGAACAACTTTAAAATAGAAAAGCATATAATAAGTGAATTTATTAACTAATATTTTACTTATTATATGCTTTTTAATATGTTACCAAATAGGTAAATCTTTTGGATTTCTTAATTTTTTATGTTTAAAAGTAGGGACATTTAATTCTTCAGCAAGTTTTTTTATCTGATTTTTATAACCAGATTTTAAGTTATCGTGAATAACTATACCATCAATATTGCCAATAATAGAATTAGTACACTTTTTTAATAAATTATATTTCTCATCTTTATCGTACTCACCTTGGACCAACCATTGATTAGGAAGAACATGACCTACAGATATCTTACAATCTTTATCTATGATTATATTTGAAAATGTATCTTCAAAGTGCATACCACCAGTGCAAAGAAGCACTTTCACAGGATCTTCATCTGAGAACACATCTTGCAAAGAAGTAGCCAAAATTTTCACAGCTATTTCGTTACTCCAACTGTCTAAAGTACTTCCTATTTCTATGTCAAATAAAGGAACTTCATATTTATCAATTAAATTAATATTTCCACCTCTTATGGTGCCTGTCCAATGAGTTCCTTCAGTCATTACTTTAAAATCATCAAGATTATTTTCTACTCTATGCTTTTCCATAGAAACTAATAAATTTCTTAAGTAAAGAGGGTGAGAAGGAGCATAAATACCTCCTACCACATCACCAGTTGAATGCACTGTAAGAATTTTATCGGGGGCTTTTTCTCCGCCATGCCAGTTTACAACACCAGCAATATCATAATCTGGAAATAACTCATTTAATATAGGTATGTATTTATCGTAGTCATAACTCAATACTTTGTCAGTTTCCACATAAGTAAATAAATTATTATTTTCATCAATATAATTATAAGCGTTTCTATTATCAAATTTTATATGGCTTAATTCAAGGGGATAATTATTTTTTAAATAGTCAAAAACCCTAGGAGCAACTTCATCTCTTTCATAATCTGTACAAAAAAAATATACAGCTTTTTTATTATAATTCATTGCAATTACCTTCCTTTCACAAATGAAATTAGATTTCTATCATCATAAATTAGTTCATAATATCCTATAGGGTCAGTATTGCCCTCTGTATTAAATATTAAAACTACTGAATGAGAGTTTAAATTCATAGATTCTTTTATTTCATCTTTAGCATAAATTCCTTTAATATTTAGTTTTTTGCCTCCAAAGATATAATTTATGAAGACTAGTATAAAATAATTATAGCAAAATATATATTTGTTGTTAGTTCTGATAGAATAAAATATTTATAGGATTATAAGTTTATATTTCAAAATAAAGAAAAAGTATAATATAATTATTTTAATAGAAAAAATATGAGGATGTGAAAAAATGCAAAATAAAAATTCTATTATGACAACATTCTTTATAGGTACTATAGGTGGCATGCTTATATTATGTGGATTAATTTTTTTAATTTATTGTTTTTTTTATGAAATAAAAAATAAGAAAAAATTATATAAAGAAGCAAAGATATTAGCTGTAATAGGAATAATAGTTGGCATATTAATAATTAGTTTATCATTGCTATATTTTAATAATAATTTTAGCTAAAATATATAAGGGGGATATATTATGTCATTTATGAATAAAATACTTTTGATTTTTGTAATTTTAGGGGCAGTTAATATAATCATACTTTTAATAATAAAGAGTAAATCAAAATCCAGAAAAGTTGAAGAAAAAGAAACACGTAAAAAAGGTGACATTAGAGTATTAAGCTATGATGATGAAGATTTAATTTGCATGGTAGATAATGATTTAGAATTAAGGTATGGCTACGGATGTAATGATTTAGAAGTATTTCAAAATATGAAAATAACTCATAAAAATGTTTATACTTTACTTTGGTTTGATACAGAAATGAAAAATGGGGGATTAGGGGAATATCTTTTTAGTATTAGTAATATAACTATGAACTATTTAGAAAAAGCTTTTGAAGATATAAAAGCTTTAGAATTATTAGAGGGTTATAAAATATTTATTGAGAAAAATGACATTGAAGAAGGAATAAGTCATATAAGCAAGAGAAGCGTAGAAGAATACTCACTATTTATGAGTAATTTTGATTTTTCTAATTTTAATGATTTATATGAACAAACAGATTTAAGATTATTAATAGCAAATTATATTAGAGATAATATAATTGATTTTTCTGATTTAAGTGAAGAAGAGTTAAGAATTTTAAAAGAAGTGGAAGAAGAACAAAAACTAATGGAAAATAATTAATTATATACAAATGCCACCTTATTTGGGTGGCATTTTAAGGGTATAAAGCAAATAAATGAATATATAATCAAGGAGAAGTTATGAGTAAACAAATTGATTTAACTAATGGTAATATTGTGGATAAATTGGTGAAGTTATCATTACCAATAATGGGAACTGCTTTTATACAAATAGCCTACAGTCTTATAGATATGATATGGGTTGGTAAAATAGGTAGTAAGTCTGTGGCAGCAGTTGGAACAGCAGGATTTTATCCTTGGCTTGCCATGGCATTTATTATGATTTCTAAAGTAGGCGGAGAAATTAAGGTTGCCCAAAGTGTGGGAGAAAAAAATGTAAAAGACACTAAATATTATATTAAATCAGCAATTGAGATTAATATAATTTTATCTTTTTTATATAGTTTAGTTTTAATTTTATTTAAAGGACCTCTTGTTGGATTTTTTAAACTGGGAGACATGGAAGTTATTAATATGTCTGAGCAATACTTAGTTATTGTAGGACTTGGTATGATGTTTTATTTTATAAACCCTGTATTTACATCAATATTTGTAGGTTTAGGAAATAGTAAATCTCCATTCAAGATAAATACCATAGGTTTAATAACTAATATTATTTTAGATCCAGTATTAATATTTGGTATAGGGCCATTTCCTAAAATGGGTGTAGCAGGTGCTGCCATAGCTACAATCACATCTCATATAATTGTGTCTTTATGTTTTATCTATTTAATTTCTAAGGATAAAGAAGAACACTTTAAGATTAAACTATTTAGAGAAGTGGATTTTACTTATTATAAAACTTTATTTGTGCTGGGAACACCAGTGGCACTTCAAAATGGATTATTCACCATTTTTTCTATGATAATGGGAGTTATAGTAGCATCTTTTGGGCCCGTTGCCATAGCAGTACAAAAAGTAGGTTCCCAGATTGAGTCCATATCTTGGAATAGTTGTGATGGATTTGCATCTGCCCTATCTAGTTTTGTAGGACAAAATTATGGAGCAAAGAAAGTTGATAGAATAAATAAAAGTACAAAATATGCTTTAATAGGCATAATTATATGGGGAATTTTAACAACAGCTATCTTAGTATTTTTAGGAGAATACATATTTAAGGCTTTTATAAATGAGCCAGAAGCTATTTTAAAAGGAACAGACTACTTGAAAATTCTAGGATATTCACAATTATTTATGTGTTTAGAGATAACAGTTGCTGGAATTTTTAAGGGTTTGGGAAGAACTTATATACCTTCAATAGTAATAGCTGTACTAACTGGATGTAGGATACCATTAGCTATTTTGCTTTGTAGACCTGATATACTTGGACTAAATGGAATTTGGTGGAGTATTACTTTAAGTAGTGTAGTAAAAGGAACTTTGTTGGTTAGTATTTTAGTATATCTTAGAAAAACTCATAAGTTGTATATAATTAAAGAGTAGTTTTATCAAGAATTAATTAAAATCAAATTTATATTATATAACTGCAAATATAATATAAATTTGATTTTATTGATTAAAAAGTAAGTTTAGTCTAACATAGCAATTGCTCTTATTGGAGCCCCGTCAGAGTTTTCAAATTTAAGTGGTAAAGCACAAAATACAAAAGTATCACTATCTATTAAATCTAAATTAGTTAAATTTTCAAATACTAAAATATTATTTTGAAGAATCTTATGATGTTTAGCTAAAGTAGAAGCATCTATTGGATCTACAGAAATTGTATCAAAGGCAATTCCTTTCTTATTAGAAGTCATTATAAAATCCACAACTTCATCGCTTATAGTAGGGTAACTACCTAAATATTTTTCAGTATTCCAATATTTACTCCAGTCAGTTCTAAAGACTATAAATTCACTATTATCAATAGTTTGTTTATTTTTTTCGATAAAATCATAAGTAATAATATCACCTTCTCCTAAAGATGAACAATCAACAAGGGCTGCAGTACCAACAAAATTTATTACATCAATTTTATCAAGAGAAACTCCATCTTCAAAAACATGATTAGGAGAATCCATATGAGTGCCATTATGTGAATGAATATGTATTTCAGTTTCTTTATACCCATTATCAGTTACAGTGCTTACTATTTTGTTTTGGGGTTGTGGACCACCAGGGTATACAGTCATATTATTTTCAATAGAATGAGTTAAATCAATTATTTTCATTTTTACCTCCTCAAAAACATAAATTTAATATGTAAAATGTAATAATTCTAATCAATGTCCTATACTATAATTATATTATATATTAAATTTACATATATGACGGGGGGGATAATATGAATTTTCAAGATGCAATTAATAAAGTAAATAATTTAAAGGATTGGATAATTAAAATTAGAAGAGACATACATGAAACACCCGAACTTGCAATGGAAGAATATATAACTAAAGAAAAAATAAAAAAATATTTAGATAGAATAGGAATTGAATATAAAGAGTTTGAAGGTCACAGAGGAATAATAGCTTATATAATAAAAAATCCAGCTTACAAAACTATTGCCATAAGAGCTGATATAGATGCACTACCAATAAATGAAAAAAATAATAAACTATACAAATCAAAACATGATGGAGTTATGCATGCTTGTGGACATGATGCTCATACAGCTATGCTTATAGGAGCTTGTAAAGTTTTATATGATATGAGGGAAGAGTTAAAAGTAAATGTTAAATTTTTTTTCCAAGGAGCAGAAGAACGATTTGGTGGAGCAAAATATTTAATAAAAGATGGTTGCTTAGAAAAACCGAAGGTTGATTATATGTTTGGATTACATGTACAGGCAAATGTGGAAAAGGGATTTATTGAATGTAGGGAAGGAACTTTAAATGCCAGTTCAAGTAGTTTAAAGATAAGGATAAAAGGTAAAAGAGCTCATGGAGCATATCCTGAAAATGGAACAGATGCCTTAGTTTGTGCAGCTCAGATTATAACATCTTTACAAAGTATAGTAAGTAGAAATATTTCTCCTTCTAATATGGCAGTATTAACCTTAGGAAAAATATCTGGAGGAGAAGCTCAAAATGTTATATGTGAAGATGTAGAGATTAATGGAACTATCAGAACTTTAAACGATGAAAGTAAAAAACTTATAGTAGATAGGGCAAAAACCATAGTAGAAAATACAGCCAATGCTTATGGATGCGAAGGTAATATATATATGGAAAATCAGGGCTATCCACCCGTTATAAATGATAAAGAATTAGTAGATATTATAAAATTCAATACAGAAAAATTGTTAGGTAAAGAAGCCTACAAGGAAAAAATGTATCCCTCTATGGGAGCTGAAGATTTTTCCTTTTATACGGAAAACTGTAAAGGGGTATTTTTTCATTTAGGTTGTGGAAATAAAGAAAAAAGCATAAATAGTTTAATTCATACAGATACATTTGATATTGATGAAGAATGCCTATTTATAGGTAGTGCTATGCATGTATTGAATGTACTTTATTTTAATCACTAGTGATAAATATAGCCATATTAAACAAAATATATTTGTTTAATATGGCATTTTAATTTCAAGTAGATATTAAAAATAAATAATATTATTGTACATTCCTTTTTTAATCATATAATTATTGAGATATTTAAGATTTTCTGATTTTTCCTCAATTATGTATTTTAAAATATTTTCAAATTCAGTTTTCTCAAATTCTAAGCTAGATGCACTACACGTTGAATGAATAAGTTCTTCTGTTGTTAAAGCATCGAAACACATAATTTTGTCACCATCGATATAGCTACTGTTATCATCTAAAGAGGTTAAGGTAATATTACCTATATTTATATAATCATTAGAACTAATAGAATTATTTTCATAATATGGATGAAGAAATTCTTTGTTTATTTGTGGAACTTTTCCTTGTAACATTTCATCAATCATATTTAAATGTTTCTCTTCGACTTTAACTAAATTAGAAAATAGGCTTTTTAGACAGTTATCTTGAGCTTGTAAAGCATAATCATTATATTTATCTATTACTAATTGTTGTTGATATTTTTCACCCTCAAGTAAAAGCCTTTCTTTGGTAGTTAAATTTACCATTAAATCACCTCCATTTATATTTTTACTTTAAAAATATAAATTATACACATATTGCAAATAATAAGAAGGACATACAATATGATAAGGAAAATTCAAAAATTAAAATAAATTAATATTAGACGGTGAAAAGGAGAATAGACATGAGAAAAAGAAGATGTGTCAAAGTAATTCCAATTGGAGGATTGGGAGAAATAGGCAAAAACATAACTGCCATAGAATATGAAGATGAAATAATCGTTATAGATTGTGGTATATCATTTCCAGATGAAGATATGTATGGAGTGGATTTAGTAATTCCAGATGTTACTTATTTAATAGAAAATAAAGAAAGAGTTAAAGGCTTATTTTTAACTCATGGTCATGAGGATCATATTGGAGCTATTCCTTATATATTAAAACAAATTAATATGCCTATTTATGGAACTAGACTTACTTTAGGATTAGTTAAAAATAAATTGGAAGAACACAAGATGGAAGATATGGTAACAGTTCATCCTGTGGAAAGTGGAGATATAGTGAATCTAGATAAAATTAAAGTAGAATTTATTCAGGCTACTCACTCCATAGCAGATGCCTGCTCTTTAGCTATAACAACTCCTTTAGGAGTAATTATTCATACTGGAGATTTTAAAATTGATTATACACCAATTGATGGAAGGCTTATGGATTTAAATAGATTTTCAACTCTTGGCAAAAAAGGAGTTTTATTACTTTTAGCTGACAGTACAAATATAGAAAGAACAGGTCATTCATTATCAGAAAAGACCATAGGAGAAACTTTAAATAGGATATTCTCAGGAGCAAAAGGAAGAGTTATTGTGGCTACATTTGCATCTAATATTCACAGAATGCAACAAATAGTCCATGCTTCTATAAAAGAAAATAGAAAAATTGTTTTTAGCGGAAGAAGTATGGAAAATGTATCTAGAGTAGCCATTGAACTTGGTTATTTAAATATACCAGCAGAATCATTGATTGATATAAATGATATGAATAGATATCCAGATGAAAATATAACTATTATAACAACTGGTAGTCAAGGTGAATCAGGAGCAGGACTTTCAAGAATTGCTTTTGGTAGTCATAGAAAAATAGAAATTCATCCAGATGATTTATTTATAATTTCAGCTTCACCAATTCCAGGTAATGACAAAATAATTTCAAGAGTAATCAACCAACTATTTAGAAAAGGTGTAGAAGTTATTTATGAAGATTTAGAGGATATTCATGTATCCGGTCATGCTTATCAAGAAGAATTAAAATTAATTCACACTCTAGTGAAACCAAAATACTTTATGCCTGTACATGGTGAATATAGACATTTAAAGCATCATGCTGATTTAGCAAAAAAACTTGGAATGGACACTAAAAATATTTTTACTTTAGAGACAGGTCAAGTACTAGAGATTACATCTAAAGGAGCTTCTGCTACAGAAAGAGTTCACACAGGAATATTATATGTGGATGGCCTTGGTGTTGGAGATGTGGGTAATATTGTTTTAAGAGATAGAAGAAATCTTGCTAGAGATGGAATGGTTATTGTGGTAGTTGCCATAGACAAAACAAATTACGAAATAGCATCTGGACCAGATATAATTACTAGAGGATTTATATATGTTAGGGAGTCAGAAGATTTAATAAGAGAAATTAAAAATTTATCTAGAGAAAAAATTGAAGAATGTTTATCAAATGAAATTATTGAATGGCAAGTACTAAAATCAAGTGTAAAGAAATCTGTGGAGCAATTGCTTTATGACAAAACAAAGAGAAAACCTGGCGTGTTTCCAATAATTATGGAAATATAGAAAATCATTATGGATACAGTGGAAATTCAATTAATGATGTTTGATAGAGTCTTTAAAATTCGTAGATAAAAAATATTTTTTTATAAAAAAGTAATGTCAAAAACATATCTTCATTCATAGTATATCTTAGATAAAAAATTTATTTAATATCAACAAGGGGGTAACGTAATGTTAGATAGATTCTTTGGTGGATGTGAAGGCGGATTTTTCGGAGCTGGGTGGTGGATAATAATATTATTCTTCTTATTCTTAGCATTCCAAGACTGCTGGTCAGAGATAGATATTTGTGCTTGGATACCATTCTTAATATTATTATTAATAGTTTGTTCATGTGGCTTTGAAGATGACGACTGTGGATGCTGCTAATAATAGTGCTATAGCTTAATTTATAATAACCTATTTGGATTTTTCTAAATAGGTTATTTTTTTATAAAAACTATTGACTAAGAAAAAATATTATCATATAATAGAACTCCACCATTAAAAAAGTGGTGAAGTTATGCACCTATTTTTCACTAAAAAAATAATAAAAACAAACCAAATAAAAATCAATAAACACATGCCTTAAAGATAGAAAAATACTACTATCTTTTATTTCTATTTAAAAAAATCCAAAAAAATATGAAAAACTTCTTGAAAAAAATTGCTACTATGGTATATAATAATGCCTTAGTGAAAAATAATAAGTGAAAAAAATAATTTTTGAGAGGTGCATAATGAAAATCGGATTTGATCATGAAAAATATCTAAAAGAACAATCTAAATATATCCTAGAAAGAGTAGAAAAATTTGATAAATTATACTTAGAGTTTGGTGGAAAACTAATGGGAGATTTACATGCAAAAAGAATACTTCCAGGGTTTGATGAGAACGCTAAAATCAAAGTTTTACAAAAAATAAAAGATCAAGTAGAAGTTGTAATATGTGTTTATGCAGGTGATATAGAACGTAACAAAGTAAGAGGAGACTACGGCATAACTTATGATATGGAAGTTCTAAGACTTATAGATGACTTAAGAGGTTATAACTTAGATGTAAATAGTGTAGTTATAACTAGATTTGAAGGACAACCTGCAACAACAGTATTTATAAATAAATTAGAAAGACGTGGAATAAAAGTTTATAAACATGCTCCAACTAAAGGATACCCATCAGATGTAAGCACTATAGTAAGTGATGAGGGATACGGAGCTAATCCATATATAGAAACAACTAAACCAATAGTAGTAGTAACTGCTCCAGGACCAAACAGTGGTAAGCTTGGAACTTGTTTAAGTCAATTATATCATGAAAATAAAAGAGGAAATTCAGTTGGGTACTCAAAATTTGAAACATTCCCAGTTTGGAATTTACCATTAAATCATCCAGTAAACATAGCTTATGAAGCTGCTACTGTAGATTTAAAAGATGTTAACATGATAGATTCATTCCACTTAGATGCTTATGGAGAAAAATCAGTTAACTACAACAGAGATTTAGAATTATTCCCAGTATTAAAGAAAATAATAGAAAAAATAACAGGAAAAGAGTCTATGTTCAAATCACCAACAGATATGGGTGTTAACAGAGTTGGATTTGGTATAGTTGATGACGAAGTAGTTCGTGAAGCT
Source organism: Terrisporobacter vanillatitrophus (assembly GCF_051148895.1). Lineage (GTDB taxonomy): Bacteria > Bacillota > Clostridia > Peptostreptococcales > Peptostreptococcaceae > Terrisporobacter > Terrisporobacter vanillatitrophus. Next base: position 3,508,916 of record NZ_CP154625.1, on the reverse strand, counting down.
TCTGTAGATGAAATAATAAGAAGGTATTTTAACACTGCTTGCCAATACAAAAAAGGTGAAGTAAACAAAGATGCTTATGAGACAATATCTTTAATACTTGAAAAAGTTAATGTTAAACCAGAAGACAGAGCTGTGGTTATACCAGCTAGAGAATACTCAGAAAAATTAAAAGCACAAAGCAATAACCAAGATGTTTGTCCTGTAGTTGCTATGCAAGTTGAAGATGGGACAATGATAACAGGAAAAAGCTCTGATTTAATGTGTGCATCTGCATCAGCAGTATTAAATGCAATCAAATACATGGCTAATATTCCAGATGATATGTATTTAATATCACCAGTAATATTAAATCCAATTATAAAATTAAAAACGGAAACATTAGGTGGTAAAAATGTGTCACTTGGATTAGAAGAAGTTTTATCAGCACTTGCTATATGTGCAGTAACTAATCCAACAGCAGAACTTGCTATGGAAAAACTAGATGAGTTAAAAAATATACAAGCTCATTCAACTACAATAATAAGCAAAGATGATGAACAAACATTTAGAAAGTTAGGAATGCATGTAACTTGCGATCCAAATTATCCATCTCAAAACTTATACTATAATTAATAAGATACTTAAGGCCATATTGATAATCAATGTGGCCTATTTTACAATGTAACAAGATTAATTTAAAGAAGTAAAGGGTGATAAGTATGAAAAATCAAAGAAAAATAATTCATATAGATATGGATGCATTTTATGCTTCGATTGAACAAAGGGATAACCCACATTTAAAAGGAAAACCTGTAGTTGTGGGAGGAAATCCTCAAGGTAGAGGTGTAGTTGCAACCTGTTCTTACGAGGCAAGAAAATATGGAATTCATTCTGCAATGCCATGTAAAACTGCATATAAAAGATGCCCCTATGCTGTATTTGTAAGACCAAGATTTGAAGTATACAAACAAGTGTCCTATGAAATAAGAAATATTTTTCATAAATATACAGACTTAGTGGAACCCTTATCTTTTGATGAAGCTTATTTAGACGTTACAGAAAATAAATTTAATATAAAATACGCCACAGAAATTGCTAAACTAATTAAGAAAGAAATCTATGAAAAAACTGGATTAACTGCATCTGCAGGTGTATCTTATAATAAGTTTTTAGCTAAATTAGCTTCAGATTATAACAAACCAAATGGACTTACTATTATAAGAGAAGATAACACACAAAGTTTTCTTGATAATCTTCCCATAAGCAAATTTTTTGGAGTAGGTAAGGTAACTCAAAGAGTTCTTCATAATTTAGGAATTAATACAGGATATGACTTAAGACAATTGGACATAAATGAATTGGAATCAGTTTTTAAAAATAGAGGATATTTATTTTATCAACTATCAAGAGGTATAGATAACAGACCTGTTGAGCCGTATAGAGAGAGAAAGTCTATAGGTGCAGAAACTACTTTGAGTGAAAATTTAGATATAGAAGATGAAAAGTTAATTAATATTTTAGATGAACTTTGTGAAGAAGTATCTCAAAGAGCAGAGCATTTAAAAAAGATGGGTAGAACTGTAACTTTAAAAATAAAGTATGGAGACTTTAAACAAATAACTAGAAGTGCTAGTTTAACCAACCCTATATGTTCTCATAAGGATATTAGGACTAACATCTTTAACTTATTTAAAAATATAGAACATAATCATAAAGATATAAGGCTTATAGGAGTAACATTATTAAATTTAATTAACGAAGAAGAAGGAACAAATATTACTCTATTTGAATATATTGATAATAGAAAAACTAAATAATATTTTATTAATCCATGGGCATAGTCCATGGATTTTTGAGTATATAGGACAATGATAAATATTATTAATTATTAATGTAATTCAAAGTTGGGGGATATTTATGGAAAGTGAAATTGATTATAGTAATAATGAAAATTACAAAAAGGTTAAGTTTGTTTTATGGATAATTTTATTTGCCAACTTAGGAGTAGCCGTAACGAAGATAATGGTTGGTTATTTGATAAATAGTGCTAGTTTAAGTACAGATGGAGTTCATTCTTTATCTGATGGATTATCTAATGTGGTAGGATTGATTGGAATTACTATAGCTAGTATACCAGTTGACAAAGAACATCCTTATGGACACAAAAAATCTGAAATAATTGCCAGTTTGTTTATTGGAGGCATGCTTTTATTTTTAGGTTTGAAAACTTTATTTACTGGATTTAGCCGATTTATAAATCCAAGTGAGCTAAATATAACATTAATAAGTTTAATTTCATTAATATTAACTATTTGTATAAATATTTTTGTTACTATATATGAAAGAAAAAAAGGTGAAGAATATAAAAGTTTCATATTGATATCTGATTCTATTCATACTAAGAGTGATATTTTTATATCTGTAGGCGTTTTAGTATCATTAATAGGAATCAGATTAGGTTTACCTCAAATTATAGATCCTATTATATCTATAGTGATATCTTTATTTATACTTAGAGCATCCTATGAAATTTTTAAAGAATCCATTGGCATATTATTGGACAAAGCAGTCGTAGGAGAAGAAAAAATTATTGAAATATTAAATTCTTTTGGTGAGATAAAAAATATTCATAAAATAAGAAGCAGAGGAAGTTCAAATGATATGTATGTAGATATGCATATTATGATTGATGCGAATACAACTACTGAAGAGGCACATAGTCTTTCTCATAATATAGAAAGAGAGATTAAAAATAAAATCAATCCAAGCTGTCAAGTCATAATTCATGTTGAACCTTATTATAAAAAGGAAAACCTATTGTAGAAAAAAAAATTATATTTTATAATTAAAGTGCATAGTAAAATATGCATTTAACTAGAGAATGAGTATATTATTCAAGGTGCCAAATGGCTTAAAAGGGAATGTGGTGAAAATCCACAGCAGCCCCCGCTACTGTGATAATGACGAAAACTTAGAGCTTTGGAGAGCTTTAACTCCACTGGTAAAATGGGAAGGAGAAGTAAGTAGGGTGATTTTAAGTCAGGAGACCTGCCTAAAAGTACATGATCTTTCGGGTGTGAGAGAAATACTGTAATATGGGTTATTAATAAATAGGTATTAACGGAACATATTATAGATAAAAAATTAAGTTTTTTTATGAAAGAGTAATAACTTATTCTCTAGTTCAGGTTCTATACGAAGGAGATGAAATCATGAATCAACAGGGATTTATTATAGACATTGTGGATAATAGAACTGCAAAAATGATAATGCAACGTCATTCGGCTTGTGCATCTTGTGGAAAATGCAGTAAATTATCGTCAGAATGTCAGGACTTAGTAGTAGAAGTAGATAACTTTATAGGAGCCAAAAAAGGAGATCGTGTAGAAGTTAGTATGGAAAGTGTAAAGGTACTTAAAGCTACAATGCTTGCCTATTTAGTTCCTTTAATGTTTTTACTTGTGGGAACAATATTAACATATTATATATTAAATTTAATTAAATTCTCAGGCTCTATTGAGGTTATAAGTGGAGTAGTGGGTTTAATTTGTACTGGTATATCTTATTTATTATTGAAAAGAAATGATAATAAATTTAAGCAAAGTAGACAATATATACCTAAAATAACTAAAATAATAGAATAAGAGTAAAATTATTTAAAATAAAAAGAAGCATTTTATATAAAATGCTTCTTTTTATTTTAATATTTTATATAAAAAACTACTTTATAAGCTTTTTTAACTGCAGTTTTTTATTGTTAATTTTAAAAAGAATTATATAGTAAGTCTTAACCAAAGATGTAATAAATAATACACCCATAGAAATTGAAGCACTTACAAATAAAGCATTAGTACCAATTGATATGGCATCTGTATATCTTCCTTCAACTAAAGATAACATGGTATTATAAAGCCCTAATCCTGGGATTAAAGGTAAAATACCTGGTATAACGAATATAATAGCAGGATACTTCATCTTTCTAGCTAATACCTCACTAAGAAGTGAAATTAACGCAGCGGCAAAAAAGTTTGCTAAAATAGCATTTCCAGAAAAATTAAATAATATAATATAAACTGTCCATCCTATACCACCAATAGCTCCTGCTGGAATTAAAGATTTTATAGGAGAGTTAAAGAATATTGAAAATCCTACAGTAGCTAAAAATGAGAAAAAGAAATTCTCTAATAAATTAAATAAACTCATTTGACTAACCTCCAAACCTAATAGTTAAGTCAAGTACAACACCTACGCCAACAGCTATGGCCGTAGCAATTAAACATGACTCAACAATTCTTGATACACCAGCAATTAAATTACCAGAAATTAAATCCCTCAGTCCTTTAATAAAAGAAACCCCAGGTAAAAGTGGCATGATAGAACCAACTACTAGTGAGGTAGAATTTTCAATTATACCATATTGAACTAATAAATTACCAAGAACAGCTATGGAAAAGGAACTTATTAGTGTTGCAAAAAAAGGTATTTGGTTTAGTTTTAGTGTTTTGTTATAAATAATAACTCCTATGGTAGCTATAATTAATGTAAGGACAAAATCTAAAACACTAGTACCACCTATTAAGTAAGCAAATGATGCGGAAGCCATTGCAGTACCGATGAAATAAACAAATTGGTTATAATCTTTTACTGTATCAACTTCTCTCAACCTACCGATAGCTTCCAATGGATCAATATCTTCATTTTGAACAAAATCTCTAGATATATCATTTAATCTATCTATTTTAGTAAGGTTAATAGTTCTTTTAGAGATAGTCTTCATAAAGGTAAGACCATCAAATTTTTCGTCTGATATTATTACACAAGTTGGTGTAGTAAAAACATTGACATGTTTAAATCCTCTTGATTTACAAACTCTTAGGACACTATCTTCAACTCTAGCAGTTTCTGCGCCGTTAATAAGCATTTGCTCTCCCAGTAGTAAGGCAAATCGAAGGATTTCTTTCTTGTAGCTAATTTGAAATTCCCTTTTCATAAAGCTCCTCCTATTAAAATAATAATAAAACGATTATAACAAAAATAATTTAAAATAGTTATATCATTTGTATTTTTATTTAAAAATTTTACGCCAACCATAAATTATATTCTAAGACACATAGGATATTCCTTCTTTTTAACTTTAAATTATATATTTTTAAATAATAAACAACAAATTTATTTATGTAAATATGACAAAAATTACAGATTTATATAAATAAGTAAAAGAATATATTATGAACACTTTATTTTGATAAATCATATAATGTTATTATCTTATCGTGGAAAAGGGGAAATTTATTATGGTTTTGACAGGCGCACATTATATCTACATCATTTTCATGGTAATAATCTTGATTACTATGATTTTGAAAAAAGAAAGCGTAGTACCTTGTGTACTAGGCATATTTTTCCTAGGACTATTCTTTACGAGAAACTTTGTAGGAGCACTCAATGGAGTTTTTAATTCCTTTGTTGTAGCACTTAATGAACTTGGGGGCATAATACTAATCATAGGAATTATGGTAGCCTTATCTAAAGCACTAGAAGAAAATCATGCCATAGATTTTATGGTAAAGCCATTTGCAAAAGTAATAAAAAACCCTACAACAGCATTTTTTGTTTCAGGTATAGCAATGTTATTAATGTCATGGTTTTTCTGGCCATCACCAGCATGTGCATTAATAGGTGCAATATTCCTACCAATAGCAATTAGGTCAGGATTACCAGCTATGGGGTTAGCCGTAGCCATTAACTTATTTGGACATGGATTAGCTTTATCTACTGATTTTGTGATTCAGGGGGCGCCAAGTATAACTGCAGGTGCAGCAGGTATACCAGTACAATCAGTTATAATGGAAGGGATGCCACTATATTGGATCATGGCAATAGTAACAATAGCAGTAGCATTTTATATGTTAAAAAGAGATATGAAAAGAGGTATGTTTGATCAGGAATTAGCAGTGGCTAGAGAATCAGAAGTAGAAATTAAAGAAGTTGGACCAAAAGCAAAACTTTCTGTATTTGTTGTGTCAGTAGCTTTCATATTAGATATAGTAGGAATGTATATGTTTGACTTAAAAGGTGGAGATGCAACAGCTCTACTTGGAGGAACATCAGTAGCATTATTAATTTTTGTAAATGCATTAAGTAGTCCTAAAGAATGTTTAGACAAAGTAGGTCAACATATAATTCATGGATTTGGTTTTGCTATAAGTATTTTTGCAATAATAATACCAATAGCAGCATTTTTCTACTTGGGGGACGCATCAGTGACAACAGTGTTTGGGGATGTTTTAGCAAAAGGATCTCAAGGTTTACTATCTGATATTGGTATGGCTTTATCAAATGCAGTACCTTTTAATAAAGTCGCAGCGGCAGGAATTGAAACAGTTGTTGGTGGTATTACAGGGCTTGATGGTTCTGGATTTTCAGGAATGTCGCTGGCAGGTTCTTTAGCCTTAGTATTTGGTAATGCAATTCATGCAAATGTAGCTGTTCTTACAGCTTTAGGGCAAATAGCAGCAATTTGGGTAGGGGGCGGATGTTTAGTTCCTTGGTCACTTGTTGCAGCAGCAGCTATTTGTGGAGTTAGCCCAATAGAATTAGGTAAAAGAAATTTTATACCTATTATGATTGGATTTGTAGTAACAACTATAGTTGCCATATTCTTGCTATAACTAAAGTTATATTATAAAATAGACAAAGGCTGCTTGATTTTATCTTGCAGTCTTTTTGTGTCTATATAAATAATTAGAAAATTATATGTAATATGTAGAGAAGATTTTATAAATGTAAGTATTTACAAAGAATAATTATATAAAAAAAATAAATAATAAAAATATAAAAAAAGTCGTTGACAATATATTTTAATAATGATAAACTTATACTTGTCTTCAAAAAGAAGCAAAATACTTAATTACTTGAAGAATAAAAAGATAAATAAAGTATTGACAAAGAAAAACAGCTTTGGTAGAATAAAGAAGTTGAAACAAGCAAAGAACTTTGAAAATTAAACAGTAGGTTAACAATAAATTAATTCTTTAAGAATTAAACTAAAACAACAAACAAACCAAGCCAGATATTCAGATAATGATTAGCTGAGCAATTGGACAACTTTTATTTGAGAGTTTGATCCTGGCTCAGGATGAACGCTGGCGGCGTGCCTAACACATGCAAGTCGAGCGATTCTCTTCGGAGAAGAGCGGCGGACGGGTGAGTAACGCGTGGGTAACCTGCCTCATACACATGGATAACATACCGAAAGGTATGCTAATACAGGATAATATAAGAGATTCACATGGATTTCTTATCAAAGCTCCGGCGGTATGAGATGGACCCGCGTCTGATTAGCTAGTTGGTAAGGTAACGGCTTACCAAGGCGACGATCAGTAGCCGACCTGAGAGGGTGATCGGCCACATTGGAACTGAGACACGGTCCAAACTCCTACGGGAGGCAGCAGTGGGGAATATTGCACAATGGGCGAAAGCCTGATGCAGCAACGCCGCGTGAGTGATGAAGGCCTTCGGGTCGTAAAACTCTGTCCTCAAGGAAGATAATGACGGTACTTGAGGAGGAAGCCCCGGCTAACTACGTGCCAGCAGCCGCGGTAATACGTAGGGGGCTAGCGTTATCCGGATTTACTGGGCGTAAAGGGTGCGTAGGTGGTTTCTTAAGTCAGGAGTGAAAGGCTACGGCTCAACCGTAGTAAGCTCTTGAAACTGGGAAACTTGAGTGCAGGAGAGGAAAGTGGAATTCCTAGTGTAGCGGTGAAATGCGTAGATATTAGGAGGAACACCAGTAGCGAAGGCGGCTTTCTGGACTGTAACTGACACTGAGGCACGAAAGCGTGGGGAGCAAACAGGATTAGATACCCTGGTAGTCCACGCCGTAAACGATGAGTACTAGGTGTCGGGGGTTACCCCCCTCGGTGCCGCAGCTAACGCATTAAGTACTCCGCCTGGGGAGTACGCTCGCAAGAGTGAAACTCAAAGGAATTGACGGGGACCCGCACAAGTAGCGGAGCATGTGGTTTAATTCGAAGCAACGCGAAGAACCTTACCTAAGCTTGACATCCTTTTGACCGATGCCTAATCGCATTTTTCCCTTCGGGGACAGAAGTGACAGGTGGTGCATGGTTGTCGTCAGCTCGTGTCGTGAGATGTTGGGTTAAGTCCCGCAACGAGCGCAACCCTTGCCTTTAGTTGCCAGCATTAAGTTGGGCACTCTAGAGGGACTGCCAGGGATAACCTGGAGGAAGGTGGGGATGACGTCAAATCATCATGCCCCTTATGCTTAGGGCTACACACGTGCTACAATGGGTGGTACAGAGGGCAGCCAAGTCGTGAGGCCGAGCTAATCCCTTAAAGCCATTCTCAGTTCGGATTGTAGGCTGAAACTCGCCTACATGAAGCTGGAGTTACTAGTAATCGCAGATCAGAATGCTGCGGTGAATGCGTTCCCGGGTCTTGTACACACCGCCCGTCACACCACGGAAGTTGGGGGCGCCCGAAGCCACTTAGCTAACCCTTTGGGAAGCGAGTGTCGAAGGTGAAATCAATAACTGGGGTGAAGTCGTAACAAGGTAGCCGTATCGGAAGGTGCGGCTGGATCACCTCCTTTCTAGGGAGAATTAACCTACTGTTTAATTTTGAGGGTTCTTTAACTCTTACAAAAAAATATTGATAAGATTCGACAAAGTAATTATAATATATTTTGTTGAAAAATATATGGGGGTATAGCTCAGCTGGGAGAGCACCTGCCTTGCACGCAGGGGGTCAACGGTTCGATCCCGTTTATCTCCACCATTTGTACTTACTTGTTAAGTGCTTTAGTACTTTGAAAACTGCATAACATTTAGTGATATGACATTATAAAAGAAGAAGATAAACTTCTTAAAAAATATATCATATAAAGAAGATAACTTTTAAAAATATCAAACTTTGATAACTGGTCAAGTTATTAAGGGTGTAGGGCGAATGCCTTGGCACTAGGAGCCGATGAAGGACGCGATAAGCTGCGATAAGCTTGGGGGAGTTGCACGTAAACTTTGATCCCAAGATTTCCGAATGAGGAAACTCACTTAGAGTAATGTCTAAGTATGGTATAGTGAATACATAGCTATGCGAGGGGAACCCGGGGAACTGAAACATCTAAGTACCCGGAGGAAGAGAAAGAAATTCGATTCCGTAAGTAGCGGCGAGCGAACGCGGAACAGGCCAAACCAATAAAGTTTTCTTTGTTGGGGTTGCGGACATATCATAAAGTTGAGGAATTGTAAGTGAAGAGAGTTGGAAAGCTCCGCTATAAAGTGTAAAAGCCACGTAGTTGAAACAAGAAATCGATAGATATGATCCAGAGTACCACGGGACACGTGAAACCCTGTGGGAAGCAGGAGGGACCATCCTCCAAGCCTAAATACTACCTAGTGACCGATAGCGTATAGTACCGTGAGGGAAAGGTGAAAAGAACCCCGGGAGGGGAGTGAAATAGAACCTGAAACCCTACACTTACAAGCTGTAGGAGCACATTACTTGTGTGACTGCGTACTTTTTGTAGAACGGGCCAACGAGTTACGTTACCTAGCAAGGTTAAGCACTTAAGGTGTGGAGCCGCAGCGAAAGCGAGTCTTAACTGGGCGTTTAGTTAGTTGACGTAGACCCGAAACCGGGCGACCTATCCATGGGCAGGTTGAAGCGAAAGTAAAATTTCGTGGAGGACCGAACCCACGAGCGTTGAAAAGCTCGGGGATGACCTGTGGATAGCGGTGAAATTCCAATCGAGCCCGGAGATAGCTGGTTCTCTCCGAAATAGCTTTAGGGCTAGCCTCAAGGTTTAGAGAAGCGGAGGTAGAGCACTGAATGTCCTAGGGGGTATTGCACTTACCGAAGACTATCAAACTCCGAATGCCGTATTCTTATACTTGGGAGTCAGACTGTGGGTGATAAGATTCATAGTCAAAAGGGCAACAGCCCAGATCGTCAGCTAAGGTCCCTAAATGTACGTTAAGTGGTAAAGGATGTGGGATTGCACAGACAACCAGGATGTTGGCTTAGAAGCAGCCACTCATTTAAAGAGTGCGTAATAGCTCACTGGTCGAGTGATCCTGCGCCGAAAATTTCCGGGGCTAAAACGTACTACCGAAGCTACGGCATCATTTATGATGGGTAGGAGAGCTTTCTATACGGATTGAAGCATTACCGTAAGGAGATGTGGACTGTATAGAAGTGAGAATGTTGGCATGAGTAGCGAGATGTGGGTGAGAATCCCACAGGCCGTAAACCCAAGGTTTCCAGGGGAAGGTTCGTCCGCCCTGGGTTAGTCAGGACCTAAGCCGAGGCCGAAAGGCGTAGGTGATGGACAACAGGTTGATATTCCTGTACCACCAATAACCGTTTGAGAAATGGGATGACACAGAAGGATAAGCTAACCGTACTGTTGGTTATGTACGGGCAAGTATTGAGGCAGTTCTAATAGGCAAATCCGTTAGAATAATGCTGGGGTACGATGCGGAGCGAAATTTAGTAGCGAAGTAGCTGATTTCACACTGTCGAGAAAAGTCTCTATCGAGGTTAAAGGTGCCTGTACCGCAAACCGACACAGGTGGGTGAGGAGAGTATCCTAAGGCCAGCCAGAGAACTGTTGTTAAGGAACTCGGCAAAATGACCCCGTAACTTAGGGAGAAGGGGTGCCATGGAAACATGGCCGCAGAGAATAGGCCCAAGCGACTGTTTACCAAAAACATAGGTTTCTGCTAAGTCGCAAGACGATGTATAGGAGCTGACGCCTGCCCGGTGCTGGAAGGTTAAGGGGATCTGTTAGGGTAACCGAAGCAGTGAACTTAAGCCCCAGTAAACGGCGGCCGTAACTATAACGGTCCTAAGGTAGCGAAATTCCTTGTCGGGTAAGTTCCGACCCGCACGAAAGGCGTAACGATTTGGGCACTGTCTCAACAACAGACTGGGTGAAATTGTAATACCGGTGAAGATGCCGGTTACCTGCGACAGGACGGAAAGACCCCATGGAGCTTTACTGTAGCTTGACATTGAGTCTCGGTGCTACATGTACAGGATAGGTGGGAGGCTATGAAGCATGGACGTCAGTCTGTGTGGAGCCATCCTTGGGATACCACCCTTGTAGTACTGGGATTCTAACCAGCTGCCTTGAATCAGGTAGTGGGACACTGTCAGGTGGACAGTTTGACTGGGGCGGTCGCCTCCTAAAAAGTAACGGAGGCGCTCAAAGGTTCTCTCAGTACGGTCGGAAATCGTACGAAGAGTGTAAAGGCAGAAGAGAGCTTGATTGCAAGACATACAGGTCGAGCAAGGACGAAAGTCGGACTTAGTGATCCGGTGGTACCGCATGGAAGGGCCATCGCTCAACGGATAAAAGCTACCCTGGGGATAACAGGCTGATCTCCCCCAAGAGTCCACATCGACGGGGAGGTTTGGCACCTCGATGTCGGCTCATCACATCCTGGGGCTGTAGTAGGTCCCAAGGGTTGGGCTGTTCGCCCATTAAAGTGGTACGCGAGCTGGGTTCAGAACGTCGTGAGACAGTTCGGTCCCTATCCGTCGCAGGCGTAGGAAATTTGAGGAGACCTGTCCTTAGTACGAGAGGACCGGGATGGACGTACCGCTGGTGTACCAGTTGTTCTGCCAAGGGCATAGCTGGGTAGCTAAGTACGGAAAGGATAAGCGCTGAAAGCATCTAAGCGCGAAGCCTACTTCAAGATAAGATTTCCCACCGTAAGGTTAAGACCCCATGAAGACTACATGGTTGATAGGTCAGAGGTGGAAGTGTGGTAACATATGTAGCTTACTGATACTAATAGGTCGAGGACTTGACCAATAAAAATAATGGAAACATTAAATGTTAGCAGTTTTGAAAGTACTAACAAAAGTTAATACTTTAATATAAAGATTATGTGGTTATTATAGCAAAGAGGATACACCTGTTCCCATTCCGAACACAGAAGTTAAGCTCTTGAGCGGCGATGGTACTTGGGGGGCGACCTCCTGGGAGAGTAGCACGTAGCCACGTAATTTTTTTATGTAAAAAGATAGACCTTTATTTTATAAAAGTTTATCTTTTTTTATTTTTAAGAAAATAGTGGTAAGTTTTAAATTTAATTTATTTATAGAAAAAAATAATAAATAAGTGGATTATATAAATAATTTCAATAAATATAGTTTTTTATATTTAGATTTGATACTATGAAGATGATTTAAACTGAAGAATATAATCTAAATTATTATTTTAGGGGGATATAAATGAGTAATTTACCAAGTCAATTTGAAAGTTTTGCACAAGCAAGAAAAGATGGATTCTTAGCAGCTAAAGAAGTAAAAGACAGTGGAAGAAAAATGGTAGGAACATTTTGTTGTTTTACACCATCTGAGTTACCTATTGCAGCAAAAGCTGTTCCAGTAGGAGTATGTGGAGTAAGTGAGGAAGCGATTCCAGAAGCGGAAAAAATACTGCCAAGAAATCTATGTCCTTTAATAAAATCAAGTTATGGTCATGCAATAACTGATACATGTCCATATTTCTATTTTTCTGATTTACTTATCGGGGAGACAACTTGTGATGGTAAAAAGAAAATGTATGAAGAGTTAGGTAAAGTAAAACCAACTCATGTAATGCAAATGCCTAATAGAGCAACTGGAAAGCATGAGTTTAATCTTTGGAAAGATGAAATAATTTTATTAAAAGAAGTATTAGAAAAAGAATTAGACACTACTATAAGTGAAGATGATATAAAAGAAGCTATTAAAGATAAGAATGAAGAAAGAAAATTATTGAATGAGTACTATGATTTAGGGAAATTAGAACCTTCTGCTTTAACAGGAATGGAATTATATCAAGTATCTTATCAAGCGCAATTTAAGTTTGATAGGGATGAGTTAAAATCAAATTTAAGAAAAATAATTGATGATACTAAAACAAGATATGAAAATGGTGAGTGCTCTGTAAAAAAAGATGCACCTAGAATATTAATTACTGGATCTCCAATTGGTGGATGTACAAATAAAATTATTAATACTATAGAGGAGTCTGGTGGGTCAATAGTTGCTTATGAGCTATGTTCAGCTATAAGAAACAATAGAGAATTAGTAGATGAAAGTAATCCAGATGTTTATGATGCTTTAGCTAAGAAGTACTTAAATATAGGTTGTGCTTGTATGATGAATAATGACAAGAGGATTGAATTATTAGGAGATCTAATAGAAGAGTTTAAAATTGATGGAGTAATAGATGTGGCTCTTCAATCATGTCATCCATTTAATGTGGAAGGGAATAGAATAAAAGAATTTGTAGTTAATGATAAAAATATTCATTATATGGCTATTGAAACTGACTATTCTCAATCTGATACAGAACAATTAAGAACAAGATTTGAAGCATTTATAGAGATGATAGATGAGAAAAAAGCTTATTAGGATTTATATAAATAATGTAGAATAAACGTTATTATAAAGGTTTATATGAATAATAGAAAATAATAACCAATATAAAAGTTTGTATAAATAATAGATAAATAGAAAGGTTGTCAATTGAGTGAAGATGTATAGTATAGGTATAGATTCAGGGTCTGTCGCAACAAAAGCTGTATTATTTGATGGAGAGAAAGTAGCAAAAAAGATTATTATACCAACAGGTTGGAGTCCTAAACAAACATCAAAGCAAGCTTATGAGATTTTGACAGATGGAATTGATAGAGATAAAATAAAGAAGGTAATTGGAACTGGTTATGGACGAGTTAGTATGGATTTTGTAGACAAAACTGTTACAGAGATAACTTGCCATACTAAGGGAATTTTTTTCTTGAATAAAAATATTAGAACTATATTAGATATTGGTGGACAAGATAGTAAAGTTATAAATATTGATGATAGTGGAAATGTGGTTAATTTTATAATGAATGATAAATGTGCAGCAGGTACAGGAAAATTTTTAGAGGTTACTTCAAATAAACTAGGAAGTGATATAGAAAATATTGATGACTTGGCAAAAGATGCTACTCCTGAAAATATATCTAGCATGTGTACCGTATTTGCAGAATCAGAGATAATAAGTCTTTTAGCCCAAGATATTCCTAAAGAAAATATAGCAGCAGGTATATTAAAATCTATTGCTAATAAGGGAACATCAATATTAAATAAAGGAAGGTTAGAAGATACTATAGCTTTTACTGGAGGCTTAGCCCAAAGTAAAGAATTAGTTAAGATGCTCGAAAAGAATTTAAATAAAGAAATATTTATAGCAGGAGATGCTCAAATAATTGGTGCTTTAGGTGCTGCAATTATTGGATTTAAATAAGATTGTATAAATTATAATATGTAAATCAATTTGTGTAATCAAGTATAAAATTATGCAATATATAGGAGGCGCAAGAATGAATATAGTAAAAGTAAATGCTATAGGAGATAATTGTCCTATACCAGTGGTTAAGGTAAAAAAAGCAATAGATGGATTAACTGAATCAGCTATTGTTGAAGTAAGTGTAGATAATGAAATAGCTGTGCAAAATGTAACTAAAATGGTTAATCAAAAGAATTTAGAATCTACTTTTGAAAAAGTAGGTGAAAAACATTATGTTATAAAAATAGAATGTGGTGAAATTGCTGAAAAAGAGCTAACTGAGGAAGTTGTTTGTACAGTTGAAAAAGAAGAAAAAATGGTAGTAGTACTAAGTAGCGATAAAATGGGTGAAGGCGATGAAGAGTTAGGAAAGGTTCTTATTAAAGGATTTATTTATGCCATAACTCAATTAGATAAATATCCAAAAGCTGTTTTATTATATAATAGCGGTGTAAAACTATCATCTGAAGGTTCAGATTCATTAGAAGATTTAAAAGTACTAGAAGAAAATGGTGTTGAAATATTAAGTTGTGGAACTTGCTTAAATTTCTATAATTTACAAGATAAATTACAAGTTGGTAAAGTAACTAATATGTATTCTATAGTAGAAGAATTAGCAGGAGCTACTAATATAATTAGACCGTAATAAATTTAATCAATCAAAAAAGAAATAGACTAAAGTTCCATGAGTGTTAGGAATTTTAGTCTATTTTTTATTTAATTAGTTCCATCGCTATATTTACCAGTTATATGATCAATTTCTATTTTTACTACAGTAAAAGCATTGAGTGCTTTATCTATGTATTTTAAACCTTCCTCCATATGGGGATGAGAATATTTTTCTCCTATTGCAATGATTGCATCTCTTTTTTCTTTATCATTAACTATAGAGGCATGTCCAAATATTACTGCACTTTTGTAATGAGTAGTAAAATCCTTTGGAAGAATTGTTATATCAGAATTTACAAAGAAAGAAACTTTATTATTTTTAGCTATATTTTCTAATTTATGACCGCTATTAGAACAGTGGAAATATATACAATTATTATGATAAACGTAATTTACAGCAATACCATAAGGATATCCATTTTCACTTATAGTTGATAATATTCCTTCTCTTCCATTTTTTAATACTTCTACTGTATTTTCCTTACTCAACTCTCTTTTTTTCTTTTTAATATCTTTAAACATAAATCCTCCTTAAATATTTTTAAAATATGGTAATTAAATTATATCATAATTGATTTAATGATAGTGCGCTTATGGTGTTATATGGAGTAGAATGATATTAATGATATAATTAAATAGGGGGTGTTATGATGGAGAAGATAATTAGCAAATTAAAAAACATACAGGGTGATGTATCTTTTTATTATAAAAACTTAACAACAAATAATACTATTGGATATAATGAAGAGAAAATTATGTTGGCAGCCAGCGTTATAAAACTTACAGTTTTAGTAGAAGCTTTTAAACAAATAAAAGAAGGTAAGATTAAAAAAGAAGAATTTTTTATAACTTGTGAAAGAGATAAGGTACCCTCTTGTGGAGCATTAAATTATATGAGAGAAGATTTAAAGGTAACTTTGGAAGATTTGTATGTGCTTATGATAATTCTTAGTGATAATTATGCTACAAATATGTTAATTGATAAATTAGGCATTGATAGTATTAATAAAACCATAAAAGAAATAGGACTAAAAAATACAGTTCTTAATCGTAAAATGTTTGATACTGAAAAGGCAGCATTAGGATTAGAAAACTATATAAGTGCAAGTGATGTGGGATATTTATTACAAAAAATGTATAATAAAGAGTTAATTGATGAAAAAGCTAGTGAAGAAATGATAAGCATTTTAAAAAATCAAAGGTTGAATGGAAAAATGCCTTTCTTCTTACATAGTCTTAAACCTAAAATTGATATTGCACATAAAACAGGAGAAGATACTAATATTACTCATGATGTAGGAATAGTGTTTGCTAAGGAGCCATTCATAGTATGTTTTTGTGGGAACAATGTGAATGTTCCTGAGTATGAAAGACTTATACAGGATATTACTTATGATTTATATAACAAAATAGTTCAAGAATAATAAATATAAAGATATGTTTTTTAGGAGGAAATAAGTGAAGATAGTTGATTTTCATTGTGATACCATATCACAATTATATGATATTAGAGAAAGTGGAGAAAATATAAATTTAAAACAAAATAGATTACACTTAGATATAGAAAAAATGAAGAAAAGTGATTATATGATTCAAGTATTTGCATCCTATGTAGACTTGGGAAGTAACAATAGGCCTTTAGAATCTTGTCTTAGTTATATAGATTTACTTTATGATGAAGTTGAAAAAAATAAAGATGATATTGGAATAGCTTATACTTATAAAGATATATTAAGTAATATTGAAAACAATAAGATGTCAGCATTATTATCCATAGAAGAAGGTGGAGTTTGTAAGGGTAATTTATCATTGCTTAGAAATTTTTATAGACTAGGTGTAAGAATGATGACCTTAACATGGAATTATGAAAATGAATTGGCTTACCCAAATGGCCATTTTTATAATGAAGAAAAAAATGAAAGAAAAGGTCTTAAAGAAAAAGGATTTGAATTTATTAATGAGATGGAGAGTTTAGGAATGATTATAGATGTTTCTCATTTATCAGATGATGGAATTTATGATGTTTATAATAATACCAGCAAGCCTTTTATTGCTAGCCATTCCAATGCTAGAAATATATGCTCTCATCAAAGAAATTTGACTGATGACATGATAAAAAAAATTGGAGAAAGAGGAGGGCTTATAGGTGTCAATTTCTATTCTTCTTTTTTAAATAATAATTATAAATCTAGTGATATTAGCAAGATTGAAGATATTATTAATCATATTAAATATATCTCTAACATTGGTGGGATAGACTGTGTGGGAATTGGTAGTGATTTTGATGGGATAGATTGTCCTTTAGAATTTGAAAATGCATCAAAGATGCAGTTAATTTATGATAAAATGAAGAATTCAGGTTTCAAAGAAGAAGATATAGAGAAGGTATTTTATAAAAATGCTCTAAGATTATTTAAAGCATTGCTATAACGAGATGGCTAGAGTAAACAAAGTGTGTAACAGAAAAAGTCTATGTTTTAATTAATATATTAGAACATAGACTTTTTAAATTTATCGACAGTAGGACTTATTTGAGACATGAAGGACTGAAATTTTTGTTATGCATGTAAATTTACTTAGTCAAATTGAGTAAAAAAATAGAAAATATTATATAATTATAGATAGATAAAAATGAAATTTTTAGGAAAAGGTGATTAAATGAAATATTTATTCCAAGAAGTTGACTTAAATAAGAAGAAAGAAAAGATAATTAACATATATGAAAACATAATAAAAGAAAATAAATATAGATCAAAAGATATACTTTTTTTAGTACCAAATGGAATTACTAAATTAAGTTATATGAGAGAGATAAATTTTCCTCATAGTGAGGAATTAAAAATTAGAACATACAGTCACTTTGTTCAAAGTGAGTTGATAAAATATTGGCCTATTATAGAAAATAATTGTGAAAAAATAAAAGTAAATAAAATAAGCCCTTCTTTTATTTCTCAAAGCTTAAGTGAATATATGATTATTAAATATATAAATAAGACAAGAGAAGAAGAAAATTATTTTGATGATATAGTGGGTACAAATAAAAGTATATGTAGAAATATATTAGATAATTTAAACAAAAGCTGTTTTAATAATATAGATATTAATAATATAGGAGAAAAAATATATAATTCTAAGAAAAATAGAAATGATTTAAATAGATATTCATATACTCAGATGCAAGAAGTTATAGATTTTTATGTGGAAACTTTATTATCTAATGGGATAATTGATAATTCTATAGCTGTATATTTATACAACAACTATTTATTAAACAATGAAGATTATAGAAAAAGATTGAAAAAAGAATATAGATATTTAATTGTAGACAGTTTGGAAAATGCCAGTGTTAGTGAATGTAATTTAATTGGAGAAATTTTAAATGAGGTAGAGTGTGGATATATTTTTTATGATAAAAGTAAAGACTATTCTTCATTTAAAAATGTGGATATAGCCTATATAGAAGAAAATATAGTAAAAGAGCATTTTCAAAAAGAATCTTATGATTTAGAAACAATACGTATTAAATCTTTGTATAAAGAAAATCAAAGTATAAAACTGGAAGATGGGTATCATTTATATGATGAAATGATAGAAGGTGTGACAGAAAAACTTTTACAATTAATGAAGGAAGGTAAAAATTTAAGAGATATTGTTATAATTTCACCTATAAATAACTCTATTTTAGATTACAAAATATGTAATAAATTAAAAGCTAACAAGATAAAAGTAGCTAACACCAAACTAGATAATAAAATTATTGATCATCCTTATGCCAATGCTTTAGTTGTGGCTACTTGTATTTTCTACAATTTACAATATTTAATAAAAGAAGAAGAATATATAAATTTCATAGAAGTCTTATTTGATATAAATAAGATAAAAGCTATCAAAATGTTTAACAAAAGACATGAAAATGAAGAATATAAAAACTTAATTGAATATATTAAAAACAAAGAAAAAGATAATTTGAGGATAAGTGAGTTTTTATTACAATTTTATATAGAAAAAATGCTTCATCTTAAAGATGGTAAGAAAAATGTGGAATTTTGCAAGGATATTATAAAACAAGGTGATATTTTTAGTGAAATACTAGAAGAATTAAATATAGAAGAAAAATATGAAGTGTTTGTAAAGTGCTTAAAAGATAATATAAATGATTACTATGTCTCTGCAGATATTGAAGATATGAAAAATAGTGACAAAGTAATTATTACAACACCGTATACATATATAAGTTCAAACATAAATAGAAAAATACAATTATGGATAGATGTGGGAAGTAATGCTTGGAATATGAAAATAGAAAAAGATATTGCAAATCCATTAGTTCTTAGAAAATCTTTTCATGAAAAAGAAATTTATAGTGATGAAATGGAAGATAGAAATAAAAAATATTATCTATATAATTTAATCTACAACTTATTATTAAATAGCGAGAAAATATATGCTTTTAAAAGTGAGTATAGTGTAAATGGATTTATGCAGGAAAGCATGCTATATGGCCTTTTATTAAAGCTTTTGAATAAAGGAGAAATAACTAATGAGTAGTATAAATTACAGAGAGGACCAGCTTCCTATAATTCAGTATGAAGGTGGGAAAATGGCAGTTCCTGCAGTGCCAGGGGCTGGTAAAACTTTTATAGTTACAAATTTAGTAGCAAAACTTTTGGAAGAAAATAGACAGGGTAAAGGAAAGGTACTTATCTTAACTTATATGAATAGCGCGGTAAACAACTTTAAAGTTAGGATAAAGAAAATTCTAGAAGAAAAAAATATAGAGGATAAAAACTCTTATGAAGTAATGACCATACATTCTTTGGCTGTGAAAATTATAAAAGAAAAGCCGGAAATAGTTATGTTAAATGAAGATTTTAACATAGCAGATGATTTACAAAAAACTATAATTCTTAGCGATTGTATTAATAATTTTAAGTTAAATGGGGGAGAAAAAGCATTTAGATTTTTTGTGAAAGAGCAAAAAGATCCAACGTGGGCAGATAGACAGTTAGAGGCTTGGGATAAGGGGTTTTATGATTTAGTTCAAAATACCATAAGTGAACTTAAATACAAAGATATTACGCCACAAAAACTAAATGAATATATGAAAGAAAATCGCAGAGGTATTTTAAAAATAATTCTTCCTATCTATACTGAGTATGAAAAAAAATTAAAATCCAATGGATTATTGGATTATGATGATATGTTGATTTTGGCATATAAAGCCTTAAGTATTGATGAAGATTTAAAAAGAAAATATCAAAATAAATATCAATATGTATTTGAAGATGAGTGTCAAGATTCAAATGAAATTCAAGGAAAGATAATAGGGCTTATTTGTGAAGAGCATAGTAATCTTGTAAGAGTTGGGGATATAAATCAAAGTATAACAGGAACTTTTTCTTCATCAGATCCAAAGTTTTTCAAAGATTTTATAGAAAACAGTGACTGTTGTTATAGGATGGATATGTCCAATAGAAGCTCAAAAGATGTAATAAGTCTTGCCAATGAATTAGTAAGATATGTAACTCAAAATTTACAGCCAGAGTGTAAGGATGCTTTGGAAGATATGGATATTAAAACAGTTCCTACAAATAGAGGATACAAAGAAAATCCTCAGCCCGATAAATATCAAATTAGCTATAAATATTATGAAACCTTTGACAAGGAAATAGAACAAACAGTAAAATTTGTGAGAAATATTAATAAAAAATACTCAGATAAAAGTATAGGTATATTAGTACCATACAATGACCATATCAATTTAGTTGCAAAAGAACTTATAAAAGAAGATTTAGAATTTGAAGAGCTAGGACCTAATTCTCTTAGAAAAAGAAGAGTCATAGATAATATTGCGTTAATAATAGATTTTATACTCAATTGTGACGACAAAGAAAAATTAATAGAAGTATTAGATAAAGTTTATATAAAAACAGATAACAAAGAAGGAAAAAAAGATTTTGTACAATTATTAAGAGAAGAACATTTAACTGTGGAAAATCTAGTATATGATCATGAATGTTCAAAAGATATAATAATAGATACGGATAGTGATTTATACCAAAGTTTTTTATATGGAATACAAAATTTGAAAAATATTATAGAATATCCTTTAACTAGAATAGACAAGCTGATTCTTTTCATTGGAGACAGTATGACAATTGAAAAAGAAGAAAGAGCAATAGTAGACTATTTGGCCTTTTATGTTAAATATTTATTAGCAGAAAACAACAGTATAAACCTACAACAAATATATAACTTACTAAGCGACAGGAAAAATAGAGTTTTTAGTTATATAATAGAAGTTGTTAGTGAAATCAATGGATATGAACCATTACCTGGAAGTATAACTGTGTGTAATTATCATAAATCAAAGGGATTAGAGTGGGATTGTGTATTTTTATTGGGAATGACGGAATTTAATTTCCCGGACAATATTTATCAAAAATTTCAATGTGATAAATGGTATCTAAAAGAAAAATACAAAAATCCAGAAGCAAATATAAAAGCAGAAATAGATTTTATCTTAAATGGTGAAGTAACTAAAAATTATTCAAAAGAAATTAAAGAAAGTCTTATAAAAGAAAAAATAAGACTTTTATATGTGGGAATAACAAGAGCAAAAGAGATGCTGATTTTGTCTGCCAGTGCAAAAAATTCTTCTACAGACAAGAAAAAACAAAATCCATCTATGTATTTGAATATACTAAAAAGTATTATAGATAAGAAAGGAGAATGATTAAATGAATGAGAAATTAAAATATTTTACATATAGTCAAAACTCTCTAAATACTTATAAATCATGTCCTTTTAAGTTTAAATATAAATATATAGATAATATAAATTGGAAACATGATGATTTAGGTAGTAGGGAATATTATGACAGCTTAAAATATGGAAGAGATTTTCACTTATTGTGTGAAAGATACTTCTCCAATATTCCCCTAGGAAAATGTGAAGATAAAAATTTTAATAAATGGATAAGTAAAATAAAAGATTTGTTGCCAATTGAAGAGGACAATATATATTTGCCAGAATATGAAATAAATTTAAATGGACAAAAAATTGTGGCAAAGATTGACTTAGTAATAATAGAAAAGGATAAAATAAGTCTTTGGGATTGGAAAACTGAAAATCAGGAAATTACATATAAAAATGCACTTAATAGAATACAAAGTGTGGTTTATATGTTTTTAGCTGAAGAAGTAATAAGAAAAAACTTTTATTCAAATTATAAAATTGAAAATATAAGTATGAATTATTATCAGCCAGCACTAGAAAACAAACCAGTGACTATAAATTATAATGAAAAACTTCATGAAGAAAACAAAATGAAGATTTTAAATATTATTGATAATATAGAAAATGCAGATTTTAATAATGAAAACAGTATAAATAAAAATACAAGTCACTGTAAATACTGTGAGTTTAATAAGCTTTGTAACAGTGAAACTGTAAATTATGAAATTTTGGAGGAAGACATTTATGGGTCTTAGGTTTGTATTAGGTAAAGGTGGAATAGGAAAAACAACCTTTATGCTAAATGAAATAAAAAAAAGAGTACAAGACAACGAAACTAGTCCTGTAATTCTTTTAGTTCCGGAGCAATACTCATTTGAGATGGAAAAAAATATGTCTAAACTTTTCCAAGGAGAAGAAAAGGACAAATATTTAAGAAGTAGAGTGCTAAGTTTTAAAACCATGAGTAGTATCGTATTTTCAAAGGTGGGAGGACTTACTGATGTTAATATAAACTCCAGTGGAAAGGCTATGATTATATATAAATCAATAGATAAAATTAGTAATGAGCTTAAAGTCTATGGAAGATCTTCTACACAATCTGGTTTTGTAGGTTCTATAACAGATATGATATCAGAATTAAAACAGTATAATGTATCACCAGATATGTTAGAAAATATAGCAGGAGAAATAGAAAATGAAACTTTAAGATATAAATTAATGGATATTGCCAAAATTTATGGGGAATTTGAAAAAAATCTTCATGAAAATTACGTAGATTCTCAAGATTTGTTAACATCTTTAGGTGAAAAATTACAACAATGTGATTATTTTAAAGATGCTTATATTTATATAGATGAATTTACTGGTTTTACACCAAATCAGTACAGTATTTTAAAAGAATTATTAAAACAAGCTAAAGAAGTTTATATTTCATTAACTATAGATTCTTTAACTCAATTTACATATTCAAAAAATGATGCTTTTTCAAGAACTAAATATACTTATGAAAAGCTATATAAAATTGCAGCAGAAGAAGGAGTAAAAATCCATACTAATATAAACTTAAATGCTGAAAATGTAAAAAGATTTAATGGAAATGAAGAATTACAACATTTAGAGGCTTTTTATCATGCATATCCTTATAGAAAATATGAAAAGGAAACGAAACATATAAAAATTAAGGAATTTAATAACTTATATGATGAAGTGGAGCAAGCGGCAAAGGATATAGTTCATTTAGTTAGAGAGAAAAAAGCTAGATATAAGGATATAACTGTGGCCACAAGGGATTTAAATAGATATGATTTCTTAGTGCGCTCAATTTTTAAAGAATATGAAATTCCAAACTTTATAGACTCTAAGAGAGAAGCCAAAAGCAATCCTATTATAGTTTTAATTCTTTCTGCACTAGAAATGAGAAACAGAAGATATTCTTATGAGACAATGTTTAGATATTTGAAAAGTGGACTTATAGGTGTAAATGATGAAGACATAAGCTTACTTGAAAACTATGTACTACAAAATGGAATTACAGGTAAGAAGTGGTTTGAAGAAAAATGGGAGTACAAAGTTAATCAAAATTATTTGGCAGAAGAAAGCGAATTTGATTTGGAACAAAAAGAAAGAATCAATGAAACTAGAAATCAAATATTAGAGCCAATTATAAAATTGCAAAATAAACTTAATAAGAAAAATAAAACTGTAAGGGAAATTTGTACTTATGTGTATGAATTTTTATTGGATATTAATATAGAAGAAACTTTAGAATCTTTAATTAATAACTTCAATGAAAAAGGTGATTTGGAAATTGCTAAAGAATACTCACAAGTTTGGCAGATAGTAGTAGATATATTTGATCAAATGGTGGAGTTGATGGGGGATGAAAAAATATCTTTAGATAAATTTATGAAGGTAATAAGTTTAGGATTTGACGAGTATGAGCTGGGACTTGTGCCTCCAAGTATGGATCAAGTTTTAGTAAGTTCTGTAGACAGAATGAAAAACTCCAACACAAAACACCTTTATTTAATAGGAACTACTGATGGTATATTCCCACTGATTTCAAAGGAAAGCGGCCTTTTAAGTGATAAAGACAGAAATTCTTTAGGTGAAAAAGGTATAGAAGTAGATATAGATAGTAAGACAAAAACTTATGAAGAACAGTTTTTAGTTTATAAGGCATTAACTTATACAAGTGAAAACTTAACAATAAGCTATCCCATATCAGATCATGAAGGAAAGACTTTAAGACCTTCTATAATTGTATCTAGACTAAAAAAGATATTCCCTAATATTAACATAAAAAGTTATGTGCTAAAAGATTTGGATAACTCTACAGATACAGCTTTAGACAATATAACAGTAAAAGCACCTACTTTTAATGAACTAATTAATGCTATTAAAGAATTTGAAATTAGAGGAAATATTAATGAAGTTTATTTAGATTTATATAGATATTTCCTAAGTGATGAAGAATATAAAAATAAGTTGGAGAAAGTAGTAAGGGGATTAAGTTATACTAACCAAGTAGAAAAAGTAGAAAGAGAAAAAATTAAGCAATTATATGAAAATAAAAACTTAAGTATTTCCAAGCTAGAAAGATATGCTCAGTGTCCATTTTCATATTTTATTCAATATGGACTAAAAGCACAGGAAAGAAAAGAGTATTCTTTCACAGCACCAGATTTAGGTTCCTTTATACATAATATACTTGATATTTTCTCCAAATCCTTAAATAAAGATAAGCTAAACTGGCATGAGATAGATGAAGACTATATTAGAAGCAGAGTATCTCTTATTGTAGATGAAATGGTAAGTAAAATACCTGGATTTATCTTGAATTCTTCTGAAAGATACAAGTATTTGGCATATAGATTGAAAAAAATGCTAGTTTCAGCAATTAGTATTATTTCAATGCAAATAAAACAAGGAAACTTTGAACCTGTTGACTATGAAGTTAGCTTTAGAAAAAATGGTAAATATCCACCTATAAAAATAGTATTAAATGATGGTCAGGAAGTAACCTTAGTTGGTCAAATAGATAGAATAGATGAGTTGGAGAAAGAGGACAGTAAATATATACGTATTATAGACTATAAATCAGGAGATAAATCTATCAACTTAACAGAAGTTTATTATGGATTACAATTGCAGTTATTAGTTTATTTAGACGCAATTATAGACAGCGATAGACATAAAAAATCGAACTTAAAACCAGCAGCTATTCTTTACAACAGAATAGATAACCCTATTGTAAGAAGCAACGAAGATCAAAAAGATGCTGTAATAAATGAAGAAATATTAAAGAAACTTAGAATGAATGGACTTGTATTAAAAGACGTGGACATAATCGGTGAAATGGATATGTCTCTTAAAGAAGGAGAGAGAAAAACTTCTTTAGTTATACCAGCCAACTTTGACAAAAATGGAAATATAGGTAGATATACTAAAGGTGTTACAGAGCCAGAATTTGATATATTAAGAGAATACGTAAAATATGAAGTAAAAGAACTTTGTGAAAGAATGGTAGGAGGAGATATAAGTATAATTCCATGTAAAAATAAAAATGGAACATCTTGTGATTTCTGTACTTATTCATCAATCTGCCAATTTGATCCTTCAATAAAAGGAAATATGTATACCATACTTAACGATAAAAGCGATGAAGAAGTTATCAAACTAATGGAGAAGGAGGTTGAAAAATAGTGAGCTCACCAAAATGGACTGATGAACAACAAGCAGTAATAGATAGTAGAGATTGTAATCTATTGGTAGCAGCAGCTGCTGGTTCGGGAAAAACAGCAGTATTAGTTGAAAGAATAATACAAATAATAACAAGTAAAGAAAAACCTGTAGATATAGACAGTTTACTAGTAGTTACCTTCACCAATTCAGCAGCAGCGGAAATGAGAGAGAGAATTGGAGATGCCATAGGTAAGGCATTGGAGAAAAATCCAGAAGATAGTCATTTACAAAATCAGTTAGTGCTTTTAAATAAAGCTAGTATAACTACAATACACTCCTTCTGTTTAGAGGTTATTAAATCAAACTTCCATAAAATTGACTTAGATCCTAATTTTAGAATAGGTGACGAAACAGAGTGTACTATTTTAAAGTTAGAAACAATAGAAGAAATTTTTGAAGAATTTTATGAAGAAAAAGAAGATGATTTTTATAAATTAGTTGAAAGCTACAGTGAAAAAAGAGGAGATACTAATTTACAACAAATGGTACTTAGCATTTACTCTTTTGTAATGTCTTCACCTTATCCAATGAAATGGTTAGAAGACAGTGTAAATGATTTTAATGTAGATGATGATTTTGATTTTTCCACATCAAAATGGGCAAAAATTATTTTAGATACTATAAAAATTCAAGTTAACGGTATAGTTAAAAACTTTGATAAAGCGCTAGAAATGGTGGAAGGAATTGAAGAATTAGAAACTTTTACCGATAAATTAAAAATAGAGTATAACATGATAAAAAGATTACTGGATAGTTGTGATAAAGATTGGGAAGAAGCATATAGAGCAGCTATTTCTTTGGAATTTGAAAACTATGCAAAAGGAGTAAAAAGAATTCCCAAGGGAGCAGAGGAGTATATAAAAGATGCTAAAGATAAAGCTAAAAAAATTAGAGATGATGCAAAAAAATCTTTAGAATCTATACAAAGCTCCACATTTAATAAAAATATTTCTGCTTTAAACAAAGAAATAGAAATGTTATATCCTATAGTAAACTCTTTAAGTAAAATACTTAAAAGATTTATTGAGCTATATAGTGAAAGAAAAAGAGAAAAAGGAATAATCGATTTTAATGATATTGAACATTTTGCCTTAGATATATTAATAAAAAAAGATGAAAATGGAGATTTTTTAGAAGACCAACAAGGCAAAGCTATGGGAAGTGATATAGCTTTAGAGTACAGAGATAAGTTTTATGAAATATTCATAGATGAGTACCAAGATTCAAACTTTGTACAAGAAGTTTTACTTTCAACTATAGCAAAAATTGAAACTCCAAATAGATTTATGGTTGGAGATGTTAAGCAAAGTATTTATAGATTTAGGCAAGCTAAGCCAGAAATTTTCTTAGACAAGTACGCTACTTATGGTACGCAAAAAGGTGAAAAAAATAGAAAAATAATGCTTTATAAAAACTTCAGAAGTAGAAAAGAAGTTATAGATAGTTGTAACTATGTTTTTGAAAATATTATGAGTAAAAACATAGGTGAAATTGAATATACAGAAGCTGAGGCATTAAACTTAGGGGCTTCTTTTAAAGAAAATTTAGAAGAAAAAGTAATTGTGGGAGGACCTACAGAAATTCATCTAATGGAAAAAGCTCAAAAAACTATTGAAGAAACTCAAGATGAAGAAGAACAACCAGAAGAGGAGTTAGACAATATACAATTGGAAGCACGTATGGTTGGAAAAATAATAAAAAATTTAATGGCACCAGATGAAGAAGGAAATATACATAAAGTATATGATAAAAAGCTGGATGATTATAGAGTTGTAGATTTTAAAGATATAGTGATTTTGCTTAGAGCCACATCTGCATGGGCCCCTGTATTTGCTGATGAATTAATAAATATGGGAATACCAACTTATGCAGATACAGGAATGGGATATTTTGATACTATAGAGATTAAGACAGTCATGTCATTTTTAAGAATAATAGATAATCCGATGCAAGATATTCCTTTACTATCTGTTTTAAAATCACCCATACTTCCTTGTACTTCATTTACACCAGAAGATTTTATAGATATTAGATTGGAAAATAACAATACAAATCTTTACGAATGTATAAGATTAATTAGTGAAAGTGAAGATGATGGAAAGAAGGAAATAAGAGAAAAATGTAGAAGTTTTTTAAGAGAATTAAAAGAATATAAAGAAAAATCTTTATATATGAGTACGGATGAGTTTTTATGGCATTTATACATGAAAAGTGGATATTATGCTTATGTGGGAGCACTTCCAAGTGGAAGTCAAAGACAAGCTAACTTAAAGATTTTATTTGAAAGAGCAAAACAGTTTGAAGAAACAAGTTTTAAGGGAATCTTCAACTTTATAAACTTTATAGATAAAATAAAAAAATCCAACTCAGACATGGGAAGTGCTAAAACTCTTGGAGAAAATGCCAATGTTGTAAGAATAATGTCTATACATAAAAGTAAAGGGCTAGAGTTCCCAATAGTGTTCTGCTGCGCCATGAGCAAAAACTTTAATACTATGGATTTTAAAAAGGATATGTTATATCATTATGAACTAGGTTTTGGACCACAGCTTGTAGATATAGATAGACGTATTTCTTATCCAAGTATTGCAAAAGAAGCTTTAAAATATAAGATGAATTTGGAAAATCTTTCAGAAGAAATGAGGATTTTATATGTTGCTTTAACAAGAGCAAAAGAGAAACTTATATTAACTGGGGCAGTAAAAGATATACCTGGAACACTAAATAAGTGGGGTAAAAACTTAGATGGTAATAATCCAGTTTCTCAGTATGATGTACTAAAAGCTAGAAATTACCTAGATTGGATTATGCCTTCTGTATTAAAACATAAGGACTTTAAGGAAATAAGAAAAGCTTATGATATAGAAACTTTATCACAATCTAATCATGAATCTAAGTGGTCTTTAGACACTTGGGAAAGAGAAGATGTAATAGTTGAAGAAAAAGAAGAAGAAACTAATATTGAAACTTTACTAAAAGAAATGGAAGAAAAAAGTATTGAAACAAATCATAAGGAAGAAATAAGTGAAAAGTTAAATTACTCATATCCTTACAAAGAGAGCGTTAAAGTTTCTGCCAGTATATCTGTATCAGAAATCAAAAAAATGCAAAGTATTCATGAAGAAGATTACTCAAAACCTTTGTATGAAGAAAAAATAACCTTAAAAAGACCATTATTTATCCAAGAAAGTGAAGCAAAAAACAAAATAAGCCCACAGGAAAGAGGTACAATAGTCCATTTAGTTATGGAAGTTCTTGATTTAAATAAAATAAATACAATAGATGAAATAAAAGTTCAAATTAAAGATTTAATTAAAAGAGAAATAATAAGTGAAAAACAATCACTAGTTATTAATCCTTTTAAAATATATAAATTTTTCAAGTCTAATATAGGGAAAAGAGCATTAGCATCACATTTTATTAAAAGAGAGCAAAGTATTTATTCTCAGATAAAAATGAACGATATTTATCTAAATAATGAAGATATTCAAAATAATAGGGAAACCTATGAAGAGGAGAGTCTAATGCTTAGAGGTATCATCGACTTATACTTTGAAGAAGATGATGAAATAGTAATAGTAGACTATAAAACAGACTATATAGATGAAGATAATAAACAAGAGGTAATAAATAGATATGAAAAGCAGTTAGACTTATATGCAGAAGCTTTGAATAAGCTTACGGGTAAAAATGTTAAAGAAAAGTATTTATATCTATTTAATATAGATGAAGAAGTTAAATTATAAAAAATTAAAGGAGGAGCCATGAAATTTATTCATACATCAGATTGGCATATAGGTAAAAATCTAGAAGGCCATTCAAGATTAGAGGAACAAGAAAAGTTTTGCAATGATTTTATAAAAATTGTTGAAGAAAACAACATAGATATGGTTATTATTGCTGGAGATGTGTATGATACTTCGAATCCTCCAGCTGGTGCAGAAACTTTATTTTATAAAACTGTTAGTAGATTAGCAGATGATGGAAATAGATGTGTGCTAATTATAGCAGGTAATCATGATAATCCAGAAAGATTATCTGCTGTATCACCTCTTGCAAAAGAGCAAGGAATTATAATTTTAGGATATCCATTAAGTAGTGCAACTGAGGAAACATATAAAGGTTATGAAATAGTGAAAGCCAGTGAGGGATGTTTAAAATTAAACATTAAGGGAGAGAAAGTAACTGTAATTACATTACCTTATCCAAGCGAAAAAAGATTAAATGATGCAATTAAAGATGTGGAGAGTGAAGAGGAACTACAAAGAACTTACTCTAACAAAATAGGTGATATCTTCAGAAATTTAGAAGAAAACTTTGAAGAAGAGAGCATCAATATAGCAGTATCTCATTTATTTGTATGTGGAGGAGATCCATCTGATTCAGAAAGACAGATACAACTAGGAGGTAGTCTTGTAGTTGATAAGCATGATTTACCACAAAAAGCTCAGTACACAGCTTTAGGACATTTACATAAGCCACAAAAAGCATCTGAAAGATTAAATGTTTATTATTCAGGATCACCACTACAATACAGTGTAAAAGAGAGGATTTATGCTAAGGGAGCAAATATAGTAGAAATACATGCAAAAGAAGAACCTATAATTGAAACTATATACTTTAATAATTATAAACCTATTGAGGTTTTCAAATGCGATGGAATAGAAGAAGCTTTAAAAGTATGTGAAGAAAATAAAGATAGAGATATATGGACTTACTTTGAGATAAAAACAGATGAAGTCATAAGTCAGGAAAATATAAAGAAAATGAAATCCTATCTAAGAGATATTATTGAGATAAAACCAATTATTACTTCTGAATATGAGGCAGAAGAAATCGACTTGAAGGAAAAATCCATGGCTCAATTATTTAGTGATTTTTATAAATTCAAAGAAAAATGTGAGCCAAGGGGAGAGCTTATGGATTTATTTTTAAACATAGTAAGCGAAGAGGGTGAAGACGATGAAACCAATTAAATTAGAACTAATGGGGTTAAATAGTTATACTGATAAGCAAACTATAGATTTTGAAAAGCTAATATCAAGAGGATTATTTGGCATTTTTGGTAATACAGGAAGTGGTAAATCTACCATATTAGATGCCATAACAATAGCTTTATATGGAGATATTTCTAGAGATACTACTGACTATATAAACTCCAGTAGTGATAAGGCAATTGTAAAGTATGAATTTGAAATAGGAAGCAGAAACAATAGAAAAAGATATTTTGTTGAGAGAACTATAAAAAATACACCAACAGGAGGAACTAAAACTTCCAGAGTACTTTTAGGCGAAATAAAAGACAATGGGGACATAAATGTACTTGCTGATAAAGTTGGAGAAGTAAAAAACAAAATTCAAGATATTATAGGATTAACTTCGGATGACTTTACAAGATCTGTAGTTTTACCTCAAGGTAAGTTTAGCGAGTTTCTAAAATTACAAGATAGAGATAGAAGAAAAATGCTGGAGAGAATATTTAATCTTGAAAAATACGGTGAAAAACTTTCAACTAAGGTTAAGATGAGAAGAAATGCAGCGAAAGAAAATTTAACTACCTTAAATGGCAAGCTTAGTCAACATGAAGGAATGACAGAAGAGTTATACGAGAAAATTAGAGAAGAACTTATTCAAGCTAAAAATCTAGAAAAAATTAAAAATGAAGACTTATCAAAAGCTGAAAAAGAATTTGAAGAAAATAAAGTGATATTTGAAGACCAAAACTCTCTACAAAAATATATAGATAGAAAATCACAAATAGATTTGAAAGAAAAAGAAATAAATATAAAAAGAGAAGAAATTGAAAGAAGTGAAAGAGGAGAAACTATTATCCCTCATATAAACGACATAAAAGTATTAGAAAAAGATATATATGAAAACTCTAATGAAGTGGAAAAATTAGAAGGAATTATAATTAATCTTAAAAAAGAAATAGATTTACTATCCATACGATATGAAGAAGCAAAGAAAGCAAAAAATGAAAAAATACCGTTATTAATTGAAGAAAAAAGTAAACTTCAAAGAGGAATAGATTTAGAAGAAAAAATAGAAGTTTTAAATACTTCCATTAAAGAGCTAAAAAAAGAAATTGATATAGATACTAAGGAAAAAGAAGATTTACAAAAATTAATAATTGATTTACAAAATCAAGTTGATATTAAATATAAAAAAATTCAAGAGAATAATAGAAATATTGAATCGTTAAATATAAGTACGGAGCTAAAAGACAATATATTTGAAGCTTATAATAAAGAAGAAGAATTGAAAAAGTTAAGTGTTGAAAAGGAAGAAAATAATAAATTATTAAAAGACGTAAGTAAGAGAATAGAAGATTTAAAATTTAAAAATATTGATGTGGAAAAAAATAAATCATTAGTAAATGAAAAATTAAAAAAACTTTTAGATCATCAGGAAACTTTAAATAGAAGTTGTCCTGGAGATAACAAGATAATATTAAGTGAAAAAGAGTATTTACATAATTTAAAATCAAGATTGGAAAATACAAAGGATTATGAAAAACAAATTAATTCTATAAAAGATGATTTAAATAAAAATGAAAAAATAAAATTTGAAAACCAAAGATATTTAAATGAGTGTAGCGAAAAATTACAAAGGATAAATAAAGTTATAGATGATTTAAAAGAGGAACAAGAAAGTCTAATATATAAAAATATGGCAGCTTATTTAAGAGAAGGATTAAAAGAAAATGAGCCTTGCCCTGTTTGTGGGTCTACTCATCATGAAAAAATTTATATCAGTGCCAATTTTGAAGAAGCCAAACTAATTGAAGAAAAAATTAAAAAACTTGAAAATGAATACAATAAAGAAAAAATAAATTGTGATGAATTAACTTTAAAAAATACAGAAATTAACTCTTTTGAAAATATAAAAAGAAAAACTTTAAGTGAGTTAGAAAGTAAGCTAGGTAATTATAATTCATCATCACTGGAAAAAGAAATAGACATAAAACAAAAAGAATTAAAAATACTAGAAGAAAAAGTATTATCTTGGGAAGATGATAGGAATAAGACAATAGAAGAAATATATAAAATAAAAGATTCAAAATATGATGTGGAAAAAGAAGAAGTAAAAATAAAAGAAAATTTAAATTTAGATAAAAAATTAAGTACTGAATTAAAAGAAAAAATAGACAACTTAAATAAAAAGTATGACAATCTTAATTTAGAATATTTAGCATTAAAATCTAAAGTTAAAGTGAATGATTTAGTATCAAGGGTAAAAGAAATTGGTGAAAATGAAAAAAAAGTTGAAAAACTAAATAAGGAAATGTCAATTTTAAATAAAGAAAAAGAAACTTTAGATAATGAACTTAAAGATAAAGATAGTTTATTTAATGAAATTGACAAGAAACTTTCTAACTTGATTCAATTTAGAGACACTAAATATAAAGAAGTAAAAAATAAGGAAGATGAGTTAAATAAAATTGCCAAGGGTGTTTCACCAGCAAAGCTATTACAATCTACTATAGATAATATTGATAGAATTACAAATAGTGAAAAAGAATTATATGAAGAGTTAACTAGTAAAAAGCATGATTTTGATGAAAATTCTAAATTAAAAAGCAGCAAAGATGGTGTATTATCTCAAGCAAAAAAACAATTAGAAAATAAAAATCAAACATTGACAACATTATTAATAGATAATAAATTTGACTGCGTTAATTCTGTGGAAAAATCTATTTTACCAAAAGAAGAAAAAGATAAATACAAAGGTGAAATAGAATATTTTGATGAAGAGACGAAATACTTAATAGTAAAAATATCTGATTTGAATAAAAAGTTAAATGGAAGAAGTATAAAAACAGAAGAGTTTGAAAATCTTCATATTTCAATTAATTCATTAAAAAATGAGATAGCTAATTTAAGAAAAAATATTGGTTCAAAGGAAAATGAGCTTAAAAATATTGAAAAATCTTTATTATCAATAAAAGAATTAACTAAAGAAGTTAAAAAAGTTGAACATGAATTATCTTTATTAGATGAGATAAATAAATTAATAATGGGTAATAAGTTTGTAGAATATGTGGCCACAAATCAACTTAAATATATTGCATTAGAAGCATCAAAAAGATTAGGTTCTATAACCAGAGGTAGATATGCACTAGAAATAGATGAAAATCTGAACTTCATAATGAGAGATAATATGAATGGTGGACAAAGAAGAAGTGTTGATTCACTATCAGGAGGAGAAACATTCTTAACGTCATTGTCTTTAGCACTGGCATTATCATCTCAGATACAATTAAAAGGAAGTAGTCCTTTAGAGTTCTTCTTCTTAGATGAAGGTTTTGGATCTTTAGATACAGAATTACTGGATGTAGTTATGGAGTCTTTAGAAAATCTTCATAATGATGAACTAAGCATAGGTATAATTTCACATGTGGAGGAATTAAAAAACAGAGTTCCAGTAAAACTTTTAGTAAGTTCATGTGATGTGGGTAGAGGATCTACAGTAAAAATAGAATATAGTTAAAATTATTTTCTTTAAAAGCCGGCCCTAAAGGGTCGGTTTTTTCATAGTAAAGAAAAAGAGGCACCTACTGGGGGAATAGTAGATGCCTTAAAAAATATATACTTATTAGGGGGAGAGATATATAATTTCCGCTCTCATATATAATTCTTTCCGTTTTTTAGAATCTTATACATTTTTTACGAAGCTCAGAAATAAATATCAACAAAGGAGTAACAACAAAATATTATTGTTATAAGAAAGACTCTGTATTAGCCTTTCTTAATTTTAATATATGTAAATATTCATAAAATGACACAAAATGATAAAAAAAACTTTTTTTTTCATGATATTTTATTTGAAGGATTTTTATTATCTATAATTAATAGAAGATATTTATTGCAAGTTTAAATTAATAAGGGACAAAATGGATATAATATTTACGATGGCTCTGTAATAAAATTTATTAATTTAAAATAATGTTAAATTATGCTATAATACTAAGTAATATAAAAATATACAAGTAGGAGCGTGGTAAAGGTTGGATAGTTCGACCGGTAGTTTGTTTCAAATAATTTTATTAGTAATTTTGTTAATAGGGTCAGCATTTTTCTCTGCATCTGAGACAGCATTAATGTCACTTAGCAGAATTAAAATAAGACATATGAAGGAAGATGGAATTAGAGGCGCAAAATTAGTAGGTTCTTTAATAGAAGATTCAAATAGATTGCTTACATCCATATTAATAGGAAATAACATAGTTAACATAGCAGCAACATCTATATCTACTTCATTATTTATAACTATATGGGGAGCACAAGGTGTGGCTATAGCTACAGCTTTGATGACTGTATTAGTATTAGTTTTTGGAGAGATAACACCAAAAACTGTATCAGCTAATACTCCTGAAAAAGTAGCATTAATGGTGGCTAAACCAATTAAATTTTTTATGATAATATTAAAACCAGTGGTGGCAATTTTTAATGTTATTACAAAGATAATATTTAAACTTCTTGGTGTAGATGATCATGGTGTAAGACCATTTATTACAGAAGAAGAGTTAAAAACTATGGTAAATGTAAGTCATGAAGAAGGCTTATTAGAAATAGAAGAAAGAGAAATAATCAATAATGTTTTTGAATTTGGTGATATGCAGGCAAAAGAAGCTATGGTTCAAAGACTTGATATTGTAGCTATTGATACAGAAGATAGCTATAAAGAAATAATAGAATTATTTAAAACAGAAAAAATAAGTAGGATGCCTGTATATGAAGAAACAATTGATGATATTATAGGCATATTAAATATAAAAGATGTAATATTCTTAAACGATGATGAAATAGATAATTTTGATATAAAAGAATATGTTAGAGATCCTTTCTTTACTTATGAATTCAAGAAAATTACGCAACTTCTTGAGGAAATGAAAAAAGATAAAAGCCAAATGGCCATTGTAGTAGATGAGTACGGTGGTACAGCAGGTTTAATAACAATAGAAGACTTAGTAGAAGTTATAGTTGGTGACATTGAAGATGAATACGATGAAGAAGAAGATGAAATCCAAGTAATTAGTTCTAGTGAATACCTTGTTGAAGGAAGTACTAAAATTAGTGATGTAAACGAAATCTTAAATATTAACTTAGAATCAGATGAATTTGACTCTATAGGTGGATATATCATAGGATATATCAAACACATACCAGAGGAAAATGAAGTTATAGAAGTGGATCATGTTAAATTTAATATAGAGTCAGTAGATAAAAATAGAATAAAGAAAATCAGAATAATGATATAACAAATAAAGCACTGTTCTAAACAGTGTTTTATTTATATTTTGAACAATATGAGTTTTTGTATATTAAAATTATATTGAGCATATAATCAAAGATATAGAAGGGAATGATGTGTATGTCTGTGTTGAATAGATCCTTTTTACATAAGTTAAAAAACAATGCCGTATTTTTCGTTATATATTCACTACTATTTTTATTAATTGTAAAAACCTTTGGATATATAGCCCCGTTTTTTATAGCAGGTTTATTGGCAGTTATTATAAATCCCATATCTGAAAAATTAAAAAGAAAATTTAAAATAAATAAAGGAATATCAACTTTATTTTTAAGTTTATTAGGTGTTGGTTTAGTTATATTTTTAGCTTCATTTTTATTAGTAAAAGGAAGTCAGCAACTAATTTCATTTTTGAATAATATAGATAGCAATAGTTATTCATATTTTGGAACTATGATAAATGATTTTGTAAATAATCTAGATAAATACGTTGACTATTTCCAAGGAATATCTACTAATAATTTAGATATTCAAGGGTTAATAGCTAATTATGGCGAGAATCTTGCTGATATAGCTAAGGCAATGTTAGCTAAGATAATAGATTTAGCAACATCGTTGCCAACAGTAGTACTTATAATAATAACATTATTTATGTCTACATATTTTATAGCTAAGGATTTTGATAAAATAGAAAATGCTTTTCTAAATATTTTTACAGATGATACAAAAATAAAAGTACGTAGAGTAAAAAATGAAATAATGTGTTCAATAAAAGGATATATAAAAGCATATACAATTTTAATGAGCATTACATTTTTAGTTATATGGATAAGTTTTTCAATTTTTAAGGTTCCTTATGGATTACCTTTAGCTGTAATAGGAGCCTTACTAGACTTAATACCTTTCTTAGGTATAATTGTAATATTTGTTCCAGTTATAATTTATTACTTTGTTATAGAAAACTATTTTATTTCTATAGGAATATCAATAGTATTTATAGCGTTATCAATACTTAGACAAATATTAGAGCCAAAGTTAGTATCTGTAAATGTTGGAATAAGTCCATTGCTTACAATAATAGCAATATTTGTGGGTATACAAGTGGCAGGAATATTAGGAATAATCTTCTGCTTAGGATTATTAGTTATGCATGATATATTAGAAAAAGTAGATATACTATAAAAAAAGGCTAACTGTAAAGTTAGCCTTTTTTATTCGCAATCACAATTATGGATTTCAATTATTGATTTTGTATTTATATCTATTAGATTAATCTCTAATTCAAATTCATCTTCCATGTTGTCATCATTTAATATTTCTATTGTTGCCACAGAATGAGTACCATCTTTTGGGATAGCAGTGCTACCTGGATTTAGAATTATGATATCTCTATCTACAGATAATTCCTTTACATGAGTATGACCTTGAATAAGTATATCTACACCTAGCTCTCTAGCTTTTTTTATTATATCATCTCTTGATGATTGATACCCGTGATCCATAAGTACACTAATGTTATCTATTTTTTTATGTACAAAAGGAGATTCAATTGGATGATTTATAACCATTTGATCCACATCAGCATCGCAGTTACCTCTAGCTATTGTAATATTATCCAATTTATTTACTATTTCTATTACAGCTTTTGGATTATATCCTTCAGGAAGATCATTTCTAGGTCCATGGTATAATACATCCCCAAGGTGAAGTAATATATCACAGTCGGATAATGTATCTAACGCTTTTTCTAAGTAAGGTAAACTTCCATGAGTGTCACTAAGTACTCCAATTTTCATATTCTTTCCTCCTATAATTTATAAGAATTTCTCACACACCCTACTCCAAAACTCATAATTTGATGTTCTAAGGAGTTTGATTTTTCTATCTGATATGGAAAGACTTATATTATCTATTTCTTTAAAATTATACTCTAAACCATCCACCACGACTAGGGTAGAATTTTCAAATTCACATTCCGGAGAGACATTTACAACAGAATCATGTGAACATATTATGCTTGACGTGAAACATCGATAAGCATTTGTGTTTATTGGGGATATGGGTGCAACTTGAATAACGTTTAAACTGGTGTCAACAATACTACCACCTACGGCATAATTATAAGCAGTAGAACCAGCAGATGTTGATATTATTAAACCATCTCCACTAAAGTTCTGTACACTCTTGTTGTTTATATATAATTTTAGATGAATGGCTCTAGATTTATCCCCCTTAACAACAGCTTCATTTATACCGAAAATATTACAACAACCATCACGAGTAGTAACTTTAGTTTGAAGAAGAGGTAGCTCTTGAGTTACATAATCTTCTTGCAAATAAGACTGAATAAAACTATCTATATCCTTTGGCAATATATCTGGAAAAAAACCTAAATGACCAGTATTAATTCCTACAACAGGTATGCTTGGAAGATTATAATCTCGAATAGTTTGTAAAAAACAACCATCTCCACCTATAGATATTATTAATTCTGCTTTAGGATTATATTCATAGTCAACATCAAATCCAACTTCAATTAATTTTTTATGTAAAATATCTCTAGTATCAAGAGATTTTTGTACTTTATTAGAATTTATTGTCACAATTCTCCCCATTTTTTCACCTCATTTATAAGTTGTATTATATCAAATATATGTAAATTTAGGAAATATCCTTTGTTATAAAAACATGTTGTAATGTAAATATTTATACAAAAAGAGATAAAAACCTCTATTTATTTTAATAATTTTAAAAACAGTGAATTTTCTTCTTTAAATAATTTTATATGATATACTTATTTTGGGAATAATTATAGGGAAATGTTGTAAACGGAGGTGTAAAATTATGTCAGTAGAAAAAGTTAGACAATTTTTTAAAGAGCACAATAAAGATAATGATATTATGGAGCATGACCAATCTTCAGCTACAGTTGAATTGGCAGCAGAGGCAGTGGGAGTTATTCCTGCTAGAATTGCAAAGACACTTTCCTTCAAAAATAAAGAAGGTGACAATGCCATACTAATTGTAACAGCTGGTGATGCTAAAATTGACAATAAAAAATTTAAAAGCGAATTTGGACATAAAGCTAAAATGTTGACACCAGAGGAAGTATTAGAATACATAGGTCATGGTATAGGCGGTGTATGCCCCTTTGCCATTAAAAATAATCAAGTAAAAGTATACTTAGATGTTTCTATGAAGAGATTCGATACAATTTTTCCAGCAGCAGGAAGTAGTAATTCGTCTATAGAATTAACTTGTAATGAGTTAGAAAGATTTTCTCATGCAGACAGATGGATAGATGTTTGCAAAGGATATGAAGAAATGGAAGAAGTAAAATAAATTTTATTAAATATTATAAAATCACACAAATTATGGTGTGATTTTTTTCTTTTACTTATATAAATATATGAAATTATGGTAAGATAAATAATATTAAGTAAAAGTAGGTGAGCATATGTTTAGAAAAGAAGATCAAAAATATAATATTATTTCATATATAAATGAAGATGAAAATTTAACTTTAAAAGAAGTATTATTAGATAAGCTAAACTTTTCAGTAAGATCTTTGTCAAAAATGAAAAGATATAAAACTGTAAAAGTAAATAATAAATATATTAGACCAGCAGATAAAATAAACAAAGGTGATTTAATTGAAGTTAAAATTGATGAAGATATGGCAGATTTTAAGCCTCAAGATTTAAAGTTACCTATTTTATATGATGATTTTGATATAATTATGGTAAATAAACCACCATTTATGGTAGTTCATCCAACAAAGAGCCACTTTGAAAATACTATTGCCAATGGTGTTACACATTATGTTGTTGAAAAAGATGAAAAGGTAAAAATAAGATTTGTAAACAGACTTGATATGAACACATCAGGCTTAGTTATTGTGGCGAAAAATCCTTATGCTCAATTTGTTTTATCATCAGATATGAAAGAGGACAAAGTTGAGAAAATGTATATAGCTGTAGTAAAAGGTGTGGTTAAAGAAGATTTTGGAACTATAAATGAGCCAATACATAGATCTACGGATGATAGTATAAAGAGGATAGTTCATGAAGATGGGCAGAGGTCAGTAACACATTTTGAGGTAGTACAAAGATTAAAAGATGCTACAGTTTTAAAACTAAAACTAGAAACGGGAAGAACACATCAAATACGAGTTCACTTAAATCATATAGGTCACGGAATTATAGGTGATGAATTATATGGACATGTGGATGAAAATTTAATTAATAGACAAGCTTTACATGCTTTTAGTTTAAAGTTTAAACAACCAAGAACTAGAGAAGATTTAGAGTTTAAGGCACCACTTCCAAAAGATATGGAAGAATTAATAGAAAAATTAAAATAAAAAATTCATGGAGGTTATTAGATATGGTTATACATAAGTATATTATTCATGTTCTTGATAGAAATAGTGAAGGTCCAATATTAAACGATTTTGAAGGAAAAAATAATATAGAGGTAGATAAGTTTTTCGAAAAAATAATTAATAGAGCAGCAAAGGATGACGATTTAAGAAAAGCAGTATTTAAAGATTACAATGAAAATATAATAAAAAATTGTTGTGAGCAAATAATCTATGATGATGATACTTTCGTTCACAACTCAAAAGAAATAGCTTCATTCTTATTTGATATAATGAAGAAATATGAAGATATAGACTCATGTGACTTAGCAATGTGCTTATATAGCGTGAAAGATGAGAAATATGTAGGAATAGTAAAATTAGATTATAAGAAACTATACACTCACTCTATAGAATTATTAGATGAAAAATTCAACATACAAATAGTAAGTAATGAAATAGGGATTCCAGATACAGGAAGACAAAAGCAATGTGCACTAGTTGGTATTAATGGAATAAATGATGAATTCCATTTAAGATTATTAGATAAAGATTCAGAAAAAGAAGAAGATCCAGAGAAAAAATCAAGATTTATAACTGAGTTTTTAAATGCTGAAAAAGTTACAGATGATAAATTTAATACAAAAACTTTTAAAACTACTGCAGACAACTGGATAACAAATGCCATGGGTAATAATATTAAAAAAGCAGAAGATGTTAGAAGTCTATTAAACTATACTCTAAAAGAAAAAGAAGAAGTAGATATAGAAAAATTTGTGGAAAAATCAATAGATGATGACAACTTAAAGGAAAGTTTCAAAGAGTTAATGGTAGACAGAGGAATTGAAACTAACTTTAATATAGACAAAAAGTGGGTTGAGAAAAAACTTAAGAAAAGAAGTATAAAAACAGATAATGGATTTGATATAAAAGGAAATCTTGTGGATTTTGAAGATCCTATGAAATATAGTGTTAGACAAAATGAAGATGGTACAGTTGATATAATAATAAAAAATGTAAGTTTCTATGAAGAAAAATAATAAAATCCTAATATTAGTTTTTAAATTTATAAAAACTAACTTTGAATATGCTACAATAATATTAAGAAACAATTTTATATAAATTTAGGTTCTTATTAAAGATTAATAGGGAAAGAGGTGAAATTCCTCTACAGCCCCCGTTACTGTAATGTGGACGAAACTCAATATACCACTATAAAATGAGCAAAGCGAATTTTATGGGAAGGTGAGGAGTAGGTTGATACTAAGTCAGGAAACCTGCCTAAATTTAAAAGTAAATTTCTTCGGGGTGAAGGAAGTATCTTAAAAGACATGTAATGTCAAAATACAGATATAGAAGCCTAGCCTTATGGTTAGGCTTTTTTAAAATTCTAAACTTATATAGGGGGGAAAACTTATGAAGAAAAAATTATTACCATTGTTATTATGTTTAATAATGCTTTTTACAGTAGCATGTAGTAACAATAAAGAACAAACTGTAACAGACAGAGAAGGAAATGAAGTTAATATACCGACAAATATTGAAAAAATAGTATCTACAGCACCTTCTAATACAGAAATATTAGCAGGTTTAGGTGTGGGAGATAAAATTGTATGCATGGACACATATTCAGAAGGTATTGAAGGGGTAAATAAAGATGCAAAGAAAATGGATTTTACTTCACCAGATGCAGAGGCAATAATTGAATTGGACCCAGACATTGTCATAGCTTCAGGTTATAATAAAGCCGGTTCTTCAGATGATCCATTCAAATCTCTTAGTGATGTGGGCATACCTGTAGTTTACATACCTAGCAGTGAGAGTATAGATGGAATTTACAAAGATATAGAGTTTATTTCTTCTATAGTTGATAAAAAAGATAAAGGTGAAGAAATAGTTTCTAATATGAAAAGTGAAATAGAAAAAATAGCTAAAGTTGGAGAAACTATAAAGGATAAAAAGAAAGTGTACATTGAAATAGGTCCAGCACCTACTTTATATAGTATTGGTAATTCAACATTTTTAAATGAAATGATTGAACTTGTAGGAGGAGAAAATATATTTAAAGATCAAAAATCATGGATATCACCTAGCGAAGAATCTGTAATAGATGCCAATCCGGATGTAATATTAACTACAGTTAACTATGTAGAAAATCCAGAAAAAGAAATAAAATCTCGTGATGGATGGGAAAATATTAAGGCTGTAAAAAATAACGAAGTTTATTATATAGACGCAAATTCATCTTCTCGCCCAACTCAAAATATAATAAAAGCCTTAAAGGAAATGGCTAAAGCCGTATATCCAGATGAATATAACAAATAGAAAAAAGATAGTCATAAGTATAATTGTATTATTTACAATTATTTGTTTAGGAACATCCATAGGAAGTTCTGATATAAGTTTATTTGATACATTGTCTATAGTAGGCAATAAAACTTTAAATTTACCTTTATCAGAAAATGTTACATCAAAACATATTTCTATAATATGGAAACTTAGGGTACCAAGAGTATTGTTAGCATTTTTAGTTGGAGGTTGTTTAGCTACTAGTGGAGCAGTAGTTCAATCCATCCTAAAAAATGAATTGGCATCACCCTTTACTTTAGGGGTATCTTCGGGAGCTTCTTTGGGAGCAGGACTTATAATAGTTACAGGAATATCATTACCCTTAATAGGTGGATTCACATTACCATTTATAGGATTTGTTTTTGGATTAATTACTATGTTTTCTGTGATTGTGTTTTCAACAAAAATAGATAAGACCATGTCAAATAATACTGTGGTTCTTGTAGGTATGGTTTTATCTTTATTTGTAAATGCATTACTAACTACTTTGACAGCATTTTTTAGTAATGATTTGAAAAGTATAACTCTTTGGCAAATGGGTAGTTTTGCCATGAGAGGATGGACTTACGTAGGATTAATATTGCCATTTTTCTTAGTTGGAATGTTAGGTGTATTTAAGTATACGAAAGAGATGGATATTCTTACATTTGGAGAAGAACAAGCTAAGGCTGTAGGTGTGGATACATATAAGGTAAAAAGACAATTATTTGTTTACTGTGCAATATTAACAGGTGGCTCTGTAGCCCTTAGTGGGACTATTGGATTTGTGGATTTAATTGCACCTCATGTGGTAAGAAAGGCTTTTGGCTCAAATCATAAATATGTTATACCTATGTCATTTTTATTTGGAGGAGGACTAATGGTAATATCAGATTTAATATCTAGAACAGTGTTTGCACCAATAGAATTGCCAGTAGGAGCAGTTACAGCTTTAATAGGGGCACCATTTTTTGCCTATGTATATTTTAAAAAAGGAAGTTGATTTAAATGTTAGAAGTTAAAAATCTTTATTGTGGTTATGATGGAAAAGATATAATTAAAAATATCAGTTTTAATGTGAAAAATGGAGAAAATCTGTGTATAGTTGGTCCTAATGGCTGTGGCAAAAGTACATTATTAAAATCCATAGCTAATATTATTGATTATAAAGGAAATATAAAAATAGATAACAAAGAATCATTTATGCTTAGTAGAGTGGAATTAGCAAAAAAAGTTGGGCTTATGAGCCAAATATCTCAATTATATTTCCCCTACACTGTTTATGATACTGTATCTCTAGGAAGATATGCTTATTCAAAGAGAGCTTTTTCGAAGCTTTCTTATGAAGATAAACAAATAATTATAGATAGTATGAAAAAAGTAGGTGTTTATGATCTTAAAGATAAAATGATTACAGAATTATCAGGAGGCCAATTACAAAGAGTATTTTTAGCCAGAGTATTTGCACAAGATCCAGATATAATTTTACTAGATGAGCCAACAAATCATCTTGATTTTAAAAATCAAATAGATCTTTTGGAAAATCTTAATGAATGGGTAAAAAAAAATAATAAAATTGTAATAGGTGTACTGCATGATTTGAATCTGGTACAATATTTTGCAGACAAAGTTCTTATGATTAAAGGTGGAGAAGAAGTTTCATATGGAACACCAGAAAATGTTTTAAAAGATAAATTATTAAATGATATTTATGGAATGGATATAAAGAATTTTATGGTGAATATTTTACAAAAATGGGCTTAATCTTTAATAAAAAATAAAATTACACAAAATAAAAAAATTGAATAAATTACAAAATATGTTATAATAAAAAATGAAAAAATTGAATACATAAGATTTTAAGGTTCTATTTACAATAGATGAAAAGGGAAAGAGGTGTGATTCCTCTACAGCCCCCGTTACTGTAATGTGGACGAAACTCATTAAACCACTATGGTATGAGCCATGGGAAGGTGAGGAGTAGAATGAAGCTAAGTCAGGAGACCTGCCTAAAATCATAAAGTAGTTTCTTCGGGGTGAAGTAAATAT
Organism: Terrisporobacter vanillatitrophus; assembly: GCF_051148895.1. Classification (GTDB taxonomy): domain Bacteria; phylum Bacillota; class Clostridia; order Peptostreptococcales; family Peptostreptococcaceae; genus Terrisporobacter; species Terrisporobacter vanillatitrophus. The sequence goes on along the minus strand of NZ_CP154625.1, from coordinate 3,463,935 downwards.
TACATTATGAAATATTATGTTTTGACTTTTAATATAACAAAGCATTTATGTTTAAAATCTATGTATATATTTGCCTAACCTTTTGGTTAGGCTTTTTTTATGACAATTTATAGGAGGAAAAGACATGAAGAAAAAAATATTAGCAATTATAACAAGTTTTGTATTAATGTTTGCTGTAGGATGTAGCAGCAATAAAGAGACAACTGTAACTGACAGAGAAGGAAATGAAGTTAAAGTACCAACTAAATTGGAAAAAATAATATCAACAGCACCATCTAATACAGAAGTTTTAGTAGGCCTTGGTGTAGCAGACAAATTAGTTGCAGTAGATAATTATTCAGAAGGAATAGAAGGATTAAATAAAGATATTCCGAAAATGGATATGAATAAACCAGATGCGGAAGCAATAATAGCATTAGAGCCAGATATAATGATAGCATCAGGATATAATAAAATAGGTTCTGCAGAAGATCCATACAAAGCAATAGTAGAAGCAGGTATACCAGTAGTTTATATACCAAGTAGTGATAGTATAGAAGGTATATACAAAGATATAGAGTTTATAGCTTCTTTAGTAAATGAAGAGAAAAAAGGTGAAGAGATAATCACTGATATGAAAGAAAAAATATCTAAGTATGAAGAATTGGGCAAAACTATTAAAGAAAAAAAGAAAGTATACTTTGAAATAAGTCCAGCACCAAGTCTATTTACTTTTGGTCATAGTACATTTTTAAATCAAATGATTGAAGTAATTGGAGCAGAAAATGTATTTAAAAATGAGAAAAGCTGGTTTGCTCCAACAGAAGAAGCAATATTAGATGCTAATCCAGATGTAATATTAACAAACGTTAATTATGTAGAAAACCCAACAAAAGAAATATCATCACGTAATGGATGGGGAGATATAAAAGCAATTAAAAATGGAGATGTTTATTATATAGATTCAAACTCATCTGCACGTGGAAACCAAAATATAATAAAAGCTTTAAATGAAATGGCAAAAGCTATATATCCAGATGTATATGGGAAATAAAAATAGAAATAAAATATTATTAAGTGTGCTAATTGCATTTTTTATTATAAGTATGGGAGCTTCCAATGGAAGTTCCCATATTAGCATTTTAGATACTATATCAATTATATTAAATAAAATTTTCAATTTACCACTTAATGAAAATATAACATCTCCACAAGTAGTTATAGTTTGGAAGATAAGATTACCAAGGGTATTATTAGCATTTATAGTTGGAGGATGTCTAGCTGTAAGTGGTGCTGTAATTCAGTCTGTACTAAAAAATGAGCTGGCATCTCCATATACACTAGGCGTATCTTCTGGAGCATCTCTTGGTGCAGGATTAGTAATAGTTTCAGGTATATCAATACCATTTTTACAAGGATTTACTCTACCTTTAGTAGGATTTATTTCAGGTTTAGCTACTGTATTTATAGTTATAATTTTTGCATCTAAAATAGATAAAACCATGTCAAACAATACAATTATTTTAGCAGGAATGGTATTTTCTTTATTTGTAAATGCTTTGTTAACTACATTGATAGCATTTTTTACTGAGGATTTAGAAAGTATTACACTATGGCAGATGGGCAGTTTTGCCATGAAGGGCTGGTCATATGTTGTTCTTATTACACCATTTTTTATTATAGGAATGTTAGGAGTTCTTAGATTTACAAAGGAAATGGATATACTTACTTTTGGTGAAGAGCAAGCTAAATTAGTTGGAGTTGATACCCAAAAAGTAAAGACAAAGTTATTTGTGTATTGTGCTGTTTTGACTGGAGGTTCAGTAGCCTTAAGTGGAATCATAGGATTTGTTGATTTAATTGCACCTCATATTGTAAGAAAAATATTTGGTTCGAATCATAAATCTGTGGTTCCTATGTCATTTTTATTTGGTGGATGCTTAATGGTTGTAACAGATTTAATAGCAAGGACTGTATTTTCACCAATGGAACTACCTGTTGGAGCTGTAACAGCTTTAATAGGAGCACCATTCTTTGCTCATATATATTTTAAAAAAGCTAGATGATATTAAATGTTAGAAGTAAAAAATTTATATACAGGATATGATAAAAAAGAAATAATTAAAAATATTAATTTTAATTAAAGTTTACGGAATGGATATAAAAGCTTTTATGAAAAATATTTTACCAAAATGGGATAATACATAAAAGGGATGTTCAATGAACATCCCTTTTATGTATTATCGATTTTCTATATATTCTACTATATCACCTATAGTTTTGAAGTTCTCAGCGCCTTCGTCTGGTATTTCTATATCAAACTCTTCTTCTAAAGCCATTATAACTTCAACAGCATCTAAAGAATCAGCATCTAGATCTTCTTTAAGAGATGTTTCCATAGATAATCCATCTTTACCATCTAAACCTAGTTGTTCAACTATTATATCTCTAATTTTTTCAAACATTGTTACCTCCACCATAATTTAAAATTTAATTGTAGTTTAATATAATATGGTTAATTTTTCAATATATAATCAAAAAAAGTCCTAAAGTTTTAAAAAATGAATATAAATTTAATATAGATAATAACTTTAGGAGGAAGAGTAATGAAAAACATAGGATTATTATTATCATCAATTGCAGGATTTTTTATAATTCTTGGTTGTCTTTTTTATAACTCATTGCTTATAGATATGAATAAAATAAAAGATTATGTTACTGAGAGCAATGTTATCTTGCAAGAGGTGATGGAAAATAGTGATAAGGTTGATGATAAAAAAGGAGAATACATATCTAGATTAATTAAGATAAAAAAGGGAATGGAAAATTCAAATACATCTTTTTTATTCAACGAATATAAAGTAATCAAGACATCATCTATAGAATTACTAATAGATGTGATAAGTGAGGAAAATAAAGAAGACAGAGAAGAATGCTTGAAATTAGTATTTGAAGCAAATAATGAAAGCCAAGATGAGCTAGATACGGTAATGAGTAAAAACTTTATTGAAGTAACTTATTTGTGTTTGAAAACATATATTAGTATATAGTAAGATAACCGTTTGACTTTAAGGGGGGAGTGACATGGCGAAATTAGAGGATACTTTATCAAGATTTTTGGGGGGAGACGATTGTGGATTTAATGGAGGAATATTAATAGTAATAGCTATTGTATTTTTACTTTTAGCTACGAACATATTTGATGATATATTTGATGACGACAGTATATGGATTTGGATAATCTTAATTATATTACTATTATTTAACTTTGATGATAATTGCTGTTGCTAATTATAATAAAATTAATAACCCATTGTAGATATGTGTTTAGCTTGTATCTACAATGGGTTATTTTTTACTTACTAATATATTATAATATTATTTTTCATGTAGAAACATGTAGAAAAAAGTATTATTTTGAAAATTTTACCTATTAATAATTGTTTTTTATATATTATTATAATGTTATAATTATATTTGCAAGAAGAGTAAGTTGACAGCGAGGGGGGCGTTATTATCAAAAAGAGAGTATGGGCGATTTCAACAATATCACTAGTAGCCATAATAGGCATAATTAACTTTAGTGACAGTATTAATGCTCTTAATAACCAAAACAAAATAGAAGAGGCACAAGTTGCCAAAGGAATTGAAAAAATTAAAGAATTAGAAAAAAAAGATGTATTACAGTCAGAAGAAAAAATCAACCTTGTACAATCTAGTTTACAAGGAATTAATATAAATCAAGAAAATAATAATGAAAAAATTAATCTTATAGATAAATTTTCAAGCTCCGTTATATTGGGAGATTCGAGAGCTGAATCCATAGTATCTTATGGAATTTTAGATAGTTCATCAATCGTTGCCTATAAAGGAAGAAATCTTATAAGTGTACAAAAAGAAGGAGATATAAATAAAGCTATTAATTTAGTTCCGACAAACATTTTCTTAACTTATGGATTAAATGATGTGCAAATATATGGTAATTCTTCAGATTTTATAAAGGAATATGAAAAAATAATAAAAGATATTCAAATTAAATTACCAGATACAAAAATTTATGTAAACTCAATTTTTAAAGTTAATAATAAAGCAATAAGTAAATCTCCAGCCTTAAAAAATGTAACAGAGTTTAATTTAGCTATCATAAATATGTGCAATGAGCTAGGCGTTACTTATATCGATGGCTCATCAATAATTGATGAAAGCTTATATGAGAGCGATGGAATACATTTCAAACCTGAGTTTAATAAAAGATGGGTTGAGCTGTTAGCGCAAAAGGCTAACTTATAAGGAAGGAGACAGGAATGAAGATCAATTTAAAAAAGAAGTTTCTAATGTTTGCACTTGTAATAACCACTGTAATTACAGTTGGTTGTGGAGTTAATAATGATAAAAGTGTGGATCAAATAGAAACCGTGATGAAACAAGAAGTAAAGTTTGACAAAATGGAAAAAGGAGATAGTAAATCTCTTAAACGTTTTTATAAATTAAATGCCAATGATTACGATGGTGTAATTTTATATACACCGGAGTCAACAATGGATGTAAACGAAGTATTAATAGTGAAGGTAAAAGATAAATCTCAAATTGAATCCTTAGAAGAGAGCATTGATTCAAGAGTTAACTATCAGCTACAAAGTTTTTCAGGATATGGCCCAGAACAATGTGCTTTAGTTGATAATTATGAATTAAAATCAAAGGGAAACTTTGTGTTTTTTGCTATCTCTGAAAATGCTCAGCAAATAAAAGAAGCATTTTTAGATAGTATTAAGTAAAGCATTTCAGAGGAGGCGATTAAAATAGTATTCAGTAGTATAGTTTTTTTATTTACGTTTTTACCAATTTCACTTTTAATTTATTATATTTCACCAAGGAAATTTAAAAATGCCATATTGTTGCTAACAAGTTTAGTATTTTATGCATGGGGAGAACCTGTGTATATATTCCTTATGATAGGAACAATTATATTTGATTATATTATGGCACTGAAAATAAATAAGTACAAAAAAGATAAAAAGAAATCAAAGAAATTTTTTATATTTACACTTTTAGTGAATGTAGGGATTTTAGTATTCTTTAAATATGTAGGATTTATAATAGGAAATATTAATAATATTTTTTCAATTAATATTCCTTTTAATGAATTGGCATTACCAGTGGGAATATCATTTTACACATTCCAAGTATTATCTTATATTGTAGATGTATATTTAGGAAAAGTTAAGGTACAAAGAAGCCTTATTTCTTTTGGGGCCTATGTTACGATGTTTCCTCAACTAGTGGCAGGACCTATAGTTCAATATGAAACTGTAGAAGAGCAATTAAACTGTAGAGAAGAATCTCTTGAAAAGTTTGGACAAGGTGTGGAACGTTTTATCCAAGGTTTAGGGAAGAAAGTACTACTTGCAAATAACATAGGAATCATATGGACAACAATAAGTGCCATGGATCTTGGTAGTATGTCAGTATTAACAGCTTGGATAGGAATAATAGCATATACTTTCCAAATATACTTTGACTTTAGTGGTTATTCAGATATGGCCATAGGTTTAGGAAAAATGTTTGGATTTGACTTTATAGAAAACTTTAACTTCCCATACATTTCAACAAGTGTAACAGAATTTTGGAGAAGATGGCATATATCTTTAGGTTCTTGGTTTAGAGAGTATATTTATATACCTTTAGGAGGAAATAGAGTTAGCCTTGGAAAACAAATAAGAAATATATTTGCCGTATGGTTTTTAACAGGACTTTGGCATGGAGCAAGTTGGAACTTTATAGTATGGGGATTATATTATGGTGTAATTCTTTTATTAGAAAAAATGGTATTTGAAAGGATGTTAAAAAGAGTACCAACATTTATAAAACATATTTATACCATGTTATTAGTTATGATAGGCTGGGTATTCTTTGCCAGTCCAAACTTATCTTATGCTATGGAATATTTAAAAACAATGTTTGGATTTGGAAATCATGTAATTATGGATAGTGCAGGAATTTACTATTTATATACAAATACAATTATGTTTGTGATTTTAGCAATATGCTCAACACCTATTGTAAAAAATATTTTAGACAGAATAGTTATAAAATCAAAATCAGGATATATTAATGGGTCTTTAATAGCATATATGGTAATTCTATTTTTAGCTACGGCTTATCTAGTAAATGAAACTTATAATCCGTTCCTATACTTTAGATTTTAGGAAAGGACGTGATTAAATATGAATAGAGAAAATAAAAATAAACAAAGACGATATTATAAAACTTCAGCATTATTATTTATACTTTTTTTAGTACTATTTGTTGGAGCTAATATAATAACAAAGGATAAAACTTTTTCAGAAATAGAAAATAGAATGTTGGCAGGAAAGCCAAAATTTTCAGTTGATAGGTTATTAGAAGGAAGATTTACTTCTAAGTTTGAAGATTATGAGGTGGATCAATTTATAGGAAGAGACTTCTTTACAAATGTTAAGATAAACATGGATAAATTATTAGGTAAAAAAGAGTCCAATGGGGTTTTCTTAGGAGAAGACGGATATTTAATAGAGAACTTTAATAAGCCTAATGAAGAAGCAGTGAAAGAAAATCTACAAGCTATAAATAATTTTTCTGCTAGATACAAAAATATAAAACAATACATGTTAATATCTCCAACAGCAGTAAGTATTTTAAAGAACAAGCTTCCTATAGATGCTCCAGTTATTGATCAAGAAGCTTATTTACAATCTTACAAAGATAAGTTGCCGCAAAGTGTGTCATTTGTAGATAACTATAAAACTATGCATGATCATAGAAATGAATATATTTACTATAAAACAGATCATCACTGGACATGTTTAGGAGCATTTTATTCATACAAAGAATTAGCAAAATCTATGAAGCTTGAAGAAACGCCAGATGATTATTACACACAACAAATGGTTTCTAATGACTTCTTTGGAGCACTATCATCAAAAAGTGGATACAATGTGAAAGAAGGAGATAAGGTAAATGTTTATTTGCCTGCAAAAGAAGATTCGCAGAATGTAGTAGTAAATTATGCAGAAGAACAAGAAAGAACAGCTACACTTTACAGTAGTGAAGCATTGGAACAAAAGGATAATTACGAAGTTTTTCTAAAAGGAAATCATCCTTTAGTAAAAATAAAAACAGATGCTAATAATAATAAGACTTTATTAATATTTAAAGATTCTTATGCTAATAGCTTTATACCATTTTTAATTAAGGACTTTAGCAAAATAATAGTAGTTGATCCAAGATACTACTACGAAGATATAGATAGTTTGATGCAACAAGAAAATGTAAATGAAGTACTGTATTTATACAATGCTAATACTTTTTTCAATGATACGTCACTATCACCTGTGTTAAATAACGAATAATATAAATCCCTTGAGATAGTAAATAAATCTCAAGGGATTTTTTAATATATGTATATAAATCTGATGAACATTTTATTATATTAAACCATATTGTAATAATAAGAAATTATTTATAATAAATTATATTTAAAGGAAGGATATTGATGTAATAATGGAAAATTTAGTTGAATTTGTTAATTTGTATAAATCTTATGATAAGGAGGATGAAGATCCAATTCAAAATCAATATAACAATGCTTTTTTTTTAAGAGAAGTACAAAAGGCTTTAGCTGAAGAAAAAGAAAAAAGCAAAAAAAAAATAAATAATATATTTCATTGTTTTAAAGAATTTATTGATAATAAAGTAAATTATAAAAAAGTTGAAAGTTATAGAAATTTAGATAAAGAAGATAAGAAATCATCTCACCAATATGAAAATATTAAAGAAATTTTAAATTACTTAAATAGATTTATTAATGCAAAAATATATTATGAAAAATTTGAAAGCTATAGAAATATAAGAGATATGATGAGTGATTTATATAATATAGAAGAGAATATGGATTGTGTACAGATAGAAATAGACAAACTTATATATGACATTGAACTTGAAAATAATGAACATATTTTAAATTATAACTATATAGAAGAGAAACTAGATGAAATAGTAAGAGAGATTGCAAAGGAGAGAATGTAAGTATGAAAGTAATAATTTTTTATCATGAAATACAAAGAGAATTACAAAATGCATATTTACTAAAGGCGGAATTACAAAGAAGAGGACATGAGGTGTATGTATATCACTATGATTATATAGTAAAGCCAAAACGAGTTTTATACTTTACGCCAGATATAGTTATTACACATTGTTTACATGATCCAAAAGCAGTAGAGTATGTAACAAGAACCTTTAATAGTAAAATTACTAGAATAGTTAATCTTCAATATGAACAAGTAATGTCAAATATGTGGGACAAGGCAACATATCAAATTCCACAAGGAATAGAAAAAAACGCAATGCATTTATGTTGGGGAGAAATGGGCAAAAACAGATTTATCTCAAATGGTATTAACGAAGAGAATGTAAAAGTAGTAGGCTGTTTAAATGTTGATATGTGTAGTGAGAGATTTAGAAGTATTTATAAAAATAAAGAACAAATGGCAAGTGATTATAATTTAGATAAATCTAAAGAATGGATACTATTTTTATCAAGTTTTACCTTGGCACAAGTGAAAAAGTCTCAACAAAAAGGTATGGGTATAAGAGTTGGGGAAGCAAAAGCTACAGAGTTTTGTGAAATAAGTACAGAATCTAGAAAAATAATATTGGAGTGGATTGAAGAATATATAAACAATAATGACTGCGAATTTATATACAGACCCCACCCTTATGAAAAAAGAAAGCTTAATAATTTTGATGCACTAGACGAGTTAGAATCAAAGAGTGAGAGATTTCATGTAATAAAAGAAGACTCGGTAAGAAGCTGGATAAATGTATGTGACAAAATTAATACGTGGATAAGTACATCTATAATTGACGCCTATTTCATGAATAAAAATTGTGCAATTCTTAGACCAGTTAATATTCCAGAATACTTAGATCATGAATTAATGATGAATTCTAATAAAATAAATAACTATGAAGAATTTTATAATTATAATAAGTTTGATCGTAACATGGAATTTACTTTAGATAAAAAAATTATAGATGGTTACTATTCTGTAGATAAAAATAAATATGCCTATGAGAGAATTTGTGATTTATTAGAAAAAGTTTATAAAGATAATTTAATTATGAAATTATATTCGTAACGAAATATGGATGAATTAAGAGTAATAAAAAGGTGGATAGTTATGAAATATATAATTTTTTTTGAACATGCTGAAAGAGAATTACAAAATGCATATTTATTGAAATCAGAATTAGTTAGAAGAGAACATGAAGTATATATTTTTAATATAGATTATCTTCATAAAACAAAGCAAGTTTTAAATTGGATACCAGATGTGATAATAGTACCATCTTTATATTATAGTGTTAATTATGAGTATTTCACATCAGTTTTTTCTCATAAAATTGCTCATATTGTAAATTTGCAATATGAGCAAATATTGTCTGAAGAGTGGAAAAGAATAAAATTTCATAACCCTAGAGGATTAGCTCAAAATGCCATACATTTATGTTGGGGAGAAGAAAGTCAACGTAGAATAGTTGAGCATGGTGTAAATAAAGAAAATGCAATAATTGTAGGAAGTATTAATCTAGATATGGATAATAACAAATTTAGAAAAATTTACAAAAGTAAAGAAGAAATATCATGGAAATACAATTTGGACTGTAATAAAAATTGGATATTATTTATTTCTAATTTTACTTTTAATAGTAAGAAACGAGAGGAACTTTTTAAAATCAGATTTGGAGAAGAAAGTGCCACAAAATATATTAACATTTCTAAAAATACAAAAAGAATAATCTTAGAATGGGTTGAAAAATTTATAAATGAAAATGATTGTGAATTTATATATAGACCGCATCCATCGGAAACACCTGACAAAAAGTTAATAGGCTTAAATAATAAGTATGAAAATTTTCATATAATTAAGGAAGACTGTGTAAGAAGTTGGATAAATGTCAGTGATAAAATAAATATATGGAATAGCACATCCATATCAGATATATTTTTTATGAATAAGGATTGTATAATATTAAGACCATTGGATAATTTAGAAGGATTTGAAAGTGATATTTACCTCAACTCTATAAAATCAAAAACTTATGAAGAATTTTATACTTATAATGCGAATTTTAATCTTGAAAAAAAATTTCCCATAGATAAAAAACAAATACTAAAATTTTATGATATTAATAAAAATAAATTTGCTTATGAAAGGATATGTGATGTGTTGGAAAGCTTAAATTACAAAAATATAAAGACAAGGTCGAGTAAAAATAAGAAATTAGAATGAAGGTTTTTTTATGAAGATAATAATTTTTTATCATGAAATACAAAGAGAGTTACAAAATGCATACCTTTTAAAAGCTGAATTAGTTAGAAGAGGACATGAAGTATATATATATCACTATGATTATTTAAAACAGACAAAACAAATATTAGCATTTGTACCAGATATTATTATAACTCATTCATTTCACGATTCAAGAAGTGCAAATTATATGACAGAACTATTTAGTAATAAAATAACAAGAGTAGTTAATCTTCAATACGAGCAAGTATTATCAGAAGTATGGTCAGATTATCATATGCCAAAAGGATTAGAAAAAAATGCTATACATTTGTGTTGGGGAGAACACATGAAAAATAGATTAATATCAAATGGAATTAATAAAAAAAATGCAGTTATTGTTGGTTCACTTAGTGTTGATATGGATAGAATAAAATTTAAGTCTATATATAAAACTAGAGAAGAAATAAGTAAGGAATATAATCTACAGAATAATAAACCGTGGATACTATTTATATCTAGCTTTAGTATGTCAGAACTTAAACACAAAAGAAAAAAAGTATTCTTTCCATTACTGGGAGAAGAAAATACTTTACTATTTTGTGAAGTAAGCACTAAATCAAAAAAGATAATATTAAAATGGATAGAAGATTATATAAAAAATAATGACTGTGAGTTTATATATAGACCACATCCTTATGAAAAGCGAAGATATAATAATTTTAATATTTTAGATATACTAGAGAAAAAATATGATAACTTTCATTTAATTAGTGAAGATTCAGTAAGAACATGGATAAATGCATGTGACAAGATAAATACCTGGATAAGCACATCTATTAGCGATGCTTATTTTATGAATAAGAATTGTTCTATTTTAAGGCCTATTGATATTCCATCGTACTTAGACTTAGAGATTATGCAAAATTTTAATAAAATATCTAACTATGAAGATTTTTATAATTACAATAAATTTAATGATAAAACTTATATTTTAGCAAATAAAAATACTATGAAAAAGTATTATTTCTTAGATGAAAACAAATATGCTTATGAAAAAATATGCGATTTATTAGAAAATATTATGAAAAAAAATATAATTATGAACTTATATAAATAAATATACTTATTTTTAAATAAGCCTGACAAAATAGGATCTTTATTTACATTAAATGCATATTATAGATAGAAATGTTTTATAAATACATTGATTTAAATAGTAGAACATTTTTTTAGTATAGTGTTAAAGGAGCAAAGATAATGTTGAATAGTAAAGTAATATTAATTACAGGCGGTACAGGATCATTTGGAAAAAACTTTACTAAATTAATTTTAAATAGATACAATCCTAAGAAAATCATAATATTTTCTAGAGATGAGTATAAACAAGATTTATTCAAGAAAGAATTAGCTCTATCAATGCCAGAAAAATTACATTTAGTTAGATTTTTTATAGGAGATGTAAGGGACAAAGATAGATTATATAGAGCATTTGACAATGTAGATTATGTAATACATGCAGCAGCTATGAAGCAAGTACCAGCCTGTGAATATAACCCTTTTGAAGCAATAAAAACAAATATAAAAGGAGCCGAAAATATAATAGAGGCAGCTCTTGATAGAAATGTAAAAAAAGTAATAGCTTTATCCACTGATAAAGCTGTTAATCCTATAAACCTTTATGGAGGAACAAAATTAGTATCAGATAAATTATTTATTTCAGCAAATGGATATTCAGAAGAAAAAGGAACAATATTTTCTATAGTAAGATATGGAAATGTATGTGGAAGTCGAGGTTCAGTTATTCCCTTTTTTAAAAATCTTATAGAGCAAGGTATAACGGAATTGCCCATAACAGATTTTAATATGACTAGATTTTGGATTAGTTTGGAAGATGGAATTAATTTAGTTTTGAAAGCTCTAAAAGAATCAAAAGGGGGAGAAACATATATATCTAAAATACCATCATTTAAAATAGTAGACTTAGCAGAGGCTATGTCACCAGGGTGTGAACTTAAAAATGTAGGAATTAGAGAAGGTGAAAAATTGCATGAAGTAATGATAACAAAGGATGATTCTAGAACTACTTATGAATATGAAAAGCATTATATAATTTATCCTCAACTTGAATGGTGGAATAAAGAAAATTATTTTGCTGAAGGTGGAAAACTTATTCCAGTTGGATTTGAGTATAGCTCAGGAACAAATACTCAGTGGTTAAGTGTAGATCAGTTAAGATATGAAATGAATAGATTAGGAATATATAAAACATAATTATATTTTATATACAAGAAGGATGTAATAAATATGAGTATATTAAATAAATATAGATTTGGTCCAGATATACTATTAAAACACTGGATGCTTCGTATAAAGCCTCTAAACAAAATACTAGTAAAAAGAAATATTGAAAAACTAGGAGATAACGTACAGGTAAGACCATATGTAACAATTGTGAATGGAAATAATATTAATTTGGGAAATAATGTTGTATTAAGATCAGGAACACAGTTACATGCAGGTAAAGTATCTAAAATTATTATAGAAAATAATGTGCTAATTGCGCCAGACGTGTTTATAACAGTTAATAATCATAATTATGCAGATATAAATAAGCCAATTCTTCAGCAAGGAGACTCTGAGGAAGAAGTAGTGATAAAAGAGGGCTCTTGGATTGGTAGAGGAGCTACAATATTAAAGGGTGTAACTATTGGAAGAAATAGTATAGTAGGTGCTGGAGCAGTAGTTACTAAAGATGTTCCAGACTACTGCATTGTTGGAGGAGTACCTGCAAAAATCATTAAAAAACTGGACTAAAAATAGAGAAAGGAGAATATAAGATGAAAAGTGAATTAGCTATAAATGGTGGTACTCCAGTAAGGGAGGAATACTTATCTTATGGACGTCAGATTATAGATGATGATGATATTAAATTAGTAGTTAATGTTCTAAAAGGTAATTATTTAACTACAGGGCCAAATGTAAAACAATTTGAAGAAATGGTGGCTGATTATGTAGGTTGCAAATATGCTGTAGCTGTATCTAATGGTACAGCTGCACTGCATGCAGCTTGCTCTGCTGCAGGAATAAAAGACGGAGACGAAGTTATAACAACTCCTATGACATTTGCAGCTTCAGCTAACTGTGTTTTATATTGTGGTGGAAAACCTGTATTTGCTGATATTAATCCATACACTTATAATATAGATCCACAAGAAATAGAAAAGAAAATAACTAGCAAAACTAAGGCAATAATACCTGTAGATTTTACTGGTCAAGTAGTAGATTTAGATGAAATTAGGAAAATAGCAGATAAATACAATTTAATAATAATTGAAGATGCAGCTCATGCAATAGGAACAAAATATAAAGGTGAAAAAGTTGGAAACATATCAGATATGACAGAATTTAGTTTTCATCCAGTAAAGACTATAACTACTGGAGAAGGTGGAATAATTACAACTAACTCAAAAGAACTTTATGATAAATTAGTACTATTTAGAACTCATGGAATTACTAGAGATAAGCAGTTTTTATTTAACAAAGAAGAGGGCCCTTGGTACTACGAACAAATTGATTTAGGTTATAACTATAGAATAACAGATATGCAATGTGCCCTTGGTATAAGTCAGTTAAATAAATTAGACAAATTTATAGATAGAAGAAAAAAATTAGTGAAAATGTATAATGAAGAACTATCAAAAATAGATGGAATTATTATTCAAAAAGAAGAAGATTTTTCTGATACTGCTCGCCATTTATATATTATAAAAATAGAGTTAGAAAAATTTAAAGTAGGAAGAAAAGAAATATTTGAAGCTTTACAAGGTGAAAATATAGGAGTTAATGTTCACTACTTACCAGTGTATTTACAACCTTATTATAAAAAACTAGGATATGAAGAAGGCTTATGTCCTAATGCAGAAGATTTATATAATAAAATGATTACTTTACCACTACATGTAAATATGAGTGATAAAGACTTACAAGACGTAGTATTGGCAGTTAATAAGGTGCTAAACTACTATAAAAAATAAAGGTGGCAATTTCTATGAATATATTAATTGTAACTACAAAAGAATGGAATAAGTCAAATGCAATTATATATAAGTCACAAAATCCACAGTACAATATAGAAATTATAACAAGAAATAATGATTTTACTTTAGAAAATATTAAAAACTTTAATCCAGATATAATTTTTTTCCCACATTGGTCATGGTTAATACCAAAGGAGATTTATGAAGCTTATGAATGTATTGTATTTCATATGACAGATCTACCTTATGGAAGAGGAGGAAGTCCACTTCAAAATCTTATTTCAAGAGATATTAAACATACAAAAATCTCAGCAATTAGAGTAGATGGTGGTATAGATACAGGAAACATTTATTTAAAAGAACCTTTAGATTTATATGGAAGTGCAGAAGAAATATTTGTTAGAGCATCTCGTATTATATTTAATAAAATGATTCCCCATATAGTAAATAATAGACCAATTCCTCTGCCTCAAGAAGGAACTATAGAAACATTTCAACGACTTTCACAAAAAGATAATGAACTAAAGCCAGAGTTTGATTTAAATAAAATATACAATTATATAAGAATGGTGGATGGAGAAGGATATCCAAATGCCTTTATAAAATTTGGCGATTATAAAATTAAATTTTCTAGAGCTAGTTTAAAATACAATAAAATTATAGCAACAGTGGAAATTGAAAAGGAGGAAGACTAATTGAGTAGAATACTTGTAATAGCGGCACATCCAGATGATGAAATACTAGGTGTGGGAGCTACAATAAGAAAACATGTGGAAAATGGAGATGAATGTGAAGCATTAATATTGGGAGAAGGAATAACTTCTAGATATGATAATAGGGAAATTTATGATGCAGATAAATTGAATCAATTACAAGAAGATACAATTAAAGCAGGAAAAATAATAGGTTATAAAAATGTATATACAGCAAATTTGAGAGATAATAGATTTGATAGTTATGATTTACTTCATATTGTAAAAATAGTTGAAAAATATGTTGATAAAATAAAGCCTAATATTATATACACTCATCATCATGGAGACTTAAATGTGGATCATAAAGTAACTTATGAAGCTGTAATAACAGGAACAAGACCTATATCAGATGAAATTGTAAGAGAAATTTATTGTTTTGAAACGGTGTCATCTACAGAGTGGAGTTTTATAGATAAGTATAAATTTAATCCTAATTATTTTGTAGATGTAACTGGATTTATGGAGTATAAACTAGAAGCAATGAAACAATATACAGGTGAGTTAAGAGAAAGCCCTCATCCAAGATCCTTAGATAATTTATTATATACAGCTAAAAAATGGGGTAGCATTATAAACTGTGAATATGCAGAAGTTTTTGAAGTTGTAAGAATAATAAAGAAATAATATTTGGGGTGTATAAAATATGAAGAAAAAAATAACCGTTATAATACAAGCTAGAATGGGATCCACTCGTTTACCAGGAAAAGTATTAATAAATATTAGTGGCAAAACTGTTTTACATCATGTTATAGATAGAGTTAGTCAATGTAAAAATATTGACGACATAATAATAGCTACAACAACCTTAGAAAAAGATGATTTAATAATAGAAGAAGTGAAAAAAATAGGATGTAAATATTTTAGAGGTAGCGAAGGCAATGTACTAGATAGATATTATAAAGCTGCAACACTTAATAAATCAGATATTATAATTAGAATAACTTCCGACTGTCCGCTGATAGATCCTAAAATAGTTGATGAAATGATAGAGTTTTATATTAACAATAATTATGAAATGGTTACAAATGCATGTGCTGATATCAGCAAAAGAACTTATCCAAGGGGATTAGATACAGAAATATTCTCCTATAAAGTTTTAAAAGAAGCAAAAGAAAATGCAAAAGAGTCATACCAACTAGAACATGTCACTCCTTATATTTATGAAAATACTAGTAAAATATTTTATTATAAAAACAATATAGACTATTCAAAGTATAGATTTACATTAGATACAGAAGAAGATTTAAAATTAATAAAAGAAATATACAAAAATTTATACTTTGGAGAAAATAATTTTTATCTAAAAGAAGTGATTGAAGTCATGGAAAACAATCCTGATTTGTACTTTATAAATAATAGCATAAAGCAAAAACATATAAAGGAGTAAGAAGATGATAAGTCTAAGATCTGCAAATTATGAAGATTGCACTTTGTTATTTAAGTGGGCAAATGACAGTCAGGTTAGAAAAAATGCATTTTCTACAAATGATATAGATTTGGAAAGTCATATTGAATGGTATGAAAATAAAATGAATGATGAAACTGCTCGTATATTTATAGTATTAAAAGATAATGTTGAAGTTGGTCAAATAAGGGTAGACATAAGTGATAATAAAGGATTTATTGATTACAGTATAGATAAAAATTATAGAGGTCAAGGTATAGGTACAGAGATATTACAACTGATTAAACTAGAAATTACCAAGGTGAATTTAATAGGATATGTGAAAAAAGAAAATATAGCATCTATGAAGGCCTTTGAAAAAGCCGGATATGAAAAATTTGAATATGGTGATTTTATAGAATATATATATAAATCAAATTTTAATTGAGGTTAGTTATGAAAAGAATAGGAATAAGAGCTGATGGAAATAGTCATACAGGAATGGGACATATTATGAGATGTTTAGTTATAGCTAAAGAATTTACAAGAAGAAATATAGAAGTTATATTTTTAGTAAAATATGATGAAAAACTAATTGAAATATTAAATAATAATAAGGTGAAATATGAAATAATAAAAAGTAAAAATCTAAAAGATGAATCTAAAATAGTATGTGATTTTATAAAAAGTCTAAAACTAGATTGCTTGTTAATAGATTCATACTGGATAAGTAATGAATACTTAGAAGAAATTTATTATAATACAAATTTATTAGTATCCATAGATGATAATAATTTATACCATTACCCTAGCCATATTATTTTAAAT
This sequence comes from Terrisporobacter vanillatitrophus, assembly GCF_051148895.1. GTDB lineage: Bacteria > Bacillota > Clostridia > Peptostreptococcales > Peptostreptococcaceae > Terrisporobacter > Terrisporobacter vanillatitrophus. Next base: position 3,446,618 of record NZ_CP154625.1, on the reverse strand, counting down.
GCAAACATATATGCAAAAGATTTAAAATACAAATTAATAAATCCAAATACAAAATTGTTGTTAGGCTGTGACTATGCCATATTAAGAGAAGAATTTACAAAAGAATCACCAATTATAATTAAAGATAGGGTTGAAAATGTTCTAGTAACAATGGGTGGTTGTGATATAAACAACTACACTCCAACAGTATTAAAAAGCATATCAAAAGTAGATACACAAATAAATGTTATAGTAGGGCCACAGTTTAAAAATATTCACGTTATAAAAAATTTAGCTCTAATCAATCCAAATATAAATCTAATAAACAATCCAAAGAGTGTAAAAGATGTTATGAAAAAAAATGATGTAGCAATTTCAGCAGCAGGCACGACTACTTATGAGTTGGGTGTACTTGGTATACCGACCATATTAATATGTCAGGCAGATAATCAAGAAAATATAGGAAGAAAAACAAAAGAGCTTGAAATGATGATTAGTCTAGGTAATTTTAATGAAGTGGAAGAGCAACAGATATACGATAACTTATTGTATTTAATTAATAACAAATCAAAAAGAGAAGAGATGAGTAAAAGATGTATTCAGAATGTGGGTAAAAAAGGTGTAATTAACATAGTAGATGAAATTTTACATTATAGATTATAAATATATGGAGGAAAATATGGATATTAAAATTGGAACAAGAATAATAAGTGAAAATTCACCATGTTTTATAATAGCTGAATTATCAGCAAATCATAATCAAAATATAGATATTGCAAAACAAACTATAAAAGCAGCTAAAGAAAGTGGAGCAGATGCAATAAAACTACAAACTTATACTCCAGATACAATGACTATAGATTGTGATAATGAATATTTTAAGATAAAACAAGGCACAGTATGGGATGGAACAACTTTATATAAATTATATGAAAAGGCATATACACCTTGGCAGTGGCATAAAGAATTAAAAGAGTATGCACAAAGTTTAGGGTTAATATTTTTTTCTACACCTTTTGATAAAAGTGCTACGGATTTTTTAGAAGAATTAAATGTGGAAGTGTATAAAGTTGCCTCCTTTGAAATAACAGATATACCTCTTATAGAATATATAGCATCAAAGAAAAAACCAATGATAATATCTACAGGAATAGCCACCTTGGAAGATATAGAATTGGCAGTTAATACATGCAAAGAAGTAGGTAATGATGAAATAATTTTATTAAAATGTACTTCATCATATCCAGCAAAATTGGAAGATTCTAATTTATTAACAATATTAGATTTAAAAGAGAGATTTAATGTTATATCAGGACTGTCTGATCATAGCATGGAAATGGAAGTTCCCATAACAGCAGTAGCTTTGGGAGGAAAAGTAATAGAGAAACATTTTATATTAGATAGAAATATGGGAGGTCCAGACGCCAGCTTTTCCATGGAACCAGAAGAGTTTAAACAAATGGTTGATTCTATTAGAAAAGTGGAAAAAGCACTGGGAATAGTAGATTATGAGCTAACAGAGAAAAAAAAGAAAAATAGAGAATTCTCCAGATCATTATTTATAGTAAAAGATATGAAAGAAGGAGATATAATAACGAAAGATAATGTAAAATCTATTAGGCCAGGATTTGGAATGCATCCTAAATATTACAAATCTATTTTAGGTAAAAGAATAAAAGAAGATACGAAAAGAGGTACTCCATTAACTTTTGAAATAATAGAGTAAATAAAAAATTAATTTTACTAAAGAGCCCCTATACAGAAGTGTAATTTTATATTTCTGTGTAGAGGCTATTTAGAGTGTTTTCATATTTACTTGTTCTTTAGTTTATAATTTTAAATTCCTTTAATATTTTATTTTTTTCAGCTTTAGATTTTATTATTCCCACATTAAATTTAGTATGAAACTGGGTAGAGGTATTTTTATTATGAACTATAACCATATAATTTTTCTCATGTAAAATCTTGCACTTTAGATTTATAGCTGAGCTATGACCTCTAGGCATAACATATCTAAACCCACTTAAAAAATCTGATACATTGTAAACTAAAGCATAAAAAGGTGGAGATGGATACTTCCATAAACCTAGTTCGTCTTTATGAATATCATACACATAGCCATCTTGATTTAATATACATTCTATGGAATTATCAATATTTAACTTATGAAGCTGATCTATAAATGATGGAAGATACATATCATCACTATCTAATCTAACTAAATATAAATAATCATATCCTTTTATAAGCTTATATAGTAAATCATTATTTTTAGGAAGAAATACAATATTTTCTGGTAATTTATCATATTTGGATAAAGCATGCATAACTAAATCACTGCTTAAGGGATCGTAAGAAATTAAAGCTGTAAAATCTTGATTAGTTTGAGAAATTAAACTTTTATAAGTGTAATTCATAAAAACATCCATTCTATAATCTATCCATTCTTTTGTTAACCTGGGTGGTATCATATCTTTTTTCTTAAAAAAATCATCAAAGTCAAAGGAATTAAAAGGTATATTAATTATAATTTTTTTACTCATCAATTTACACCTGCTTTATTAAAAATAACTAAATATATATCTACCTTATATATTATGATTTGGGACTTTTTATGTGAATTACTTGATATAAGTAGATTTATGTAACATCTTAATTCTTAGGAACATATTATTTAATATCAAATGATAGGATTATTAAAAGAAAGGAGACTTATAGTGGAAAATAATAGGTTAGAATTAATAAATTATAAAAATAATAACTATAATAAGTCCTTAAATAATAAATTGCTAAAATTAATCTCAAATATGCCTGATAGCAATGGAAGTAGATATTTTAAAAAAATAGATAAAAATATTGGGATTGTAACAGATGAATTTATGTATAACTATTACAAAGATTCAGTGAGTCTTATATATATAAGTTCTCTCAAATACAAAGAAATTATAGAAAATAATAAAATAGATATGTTTTTGTTTGTAACTTGTTGGAGGGGTATGGAAGATAATGATTGGAGAGGTAGAAGAAAACAGGAGAGCATCATATCAAAAATTACTAGGTTATGTAAGTCTAAGAATATTCCCACCTTATTTCAAAGTATAGAAGATCCCAGTAATTATAATATTTTTATTAATATAGCTAAAGAATTTGATTATATTTTTACTACAGATAAAGATAAAATAGAAGATTACAAAAATGACTGTAATAATGAGAATGTTTATTTATCAATGTTTGGAGTGAATCCGTTATTTCATAATCCAATTGGTATAAAAAATAATAAAAAATTAAAAGAAGTGCTTTTTGCAGGAAGTTGGATGACAAAATATCCTCATAGATGTAATGATATGAAAAAAATATTTGATGGTGTTTTATCTTCTAATAGAGAATTAAATATAATAGATAGAAATTTTAATGAAAATGCTTATTTTTATCCAAAAGAATATATTCCATATACTAGTCCTGCTATTAATCACAAAGATTTGCAAAAAATACACAAACTTTATGACTGGATAGTAAATGTAAATAGTATAAAGTACAGTCCAACAATGTGTGCTATGAGATGTTATGAGGCTCAAGCCTTGGGAAATGCAATAATATCAAATTATAGTATAGCTGTAAATAATAACAATCCAAACATATTTATAGTACATGACAGCAATGAAGTAAAATATATTTTGGATAGTTTTAATGAAGAAGAAATTTATAAACATCAAATCTATGGAATAAGAAATGTAATGAGTGATAAGTGTGTATTTAATAGAATTGAAAATATGATTAAGAAAGTATATCCACATTTTTATATGAATTTAAACAAAAAAGTGTTAGTAGTAGCTAAAAAGATTACTCCAATTATAAAGGTCATGTTTGACAGACAAATTTATGAATATAAGTATTTAGTTGAAGAAGATAAAGCAAAAAAAATATACAATGAATATGATTTTATAGCTTTTTTTAAAGAAGATTATTTTTATGAAGAGTATTATCTACAAGATATGATAAATGGATTTAAATATACGGATAGTGATTATATAACTAAGGATAGTTATTATCGTAATAATCAAATTGTAGTAGGTATAGAACACAATTATGTAAATCAAATGAAGGATAAATACAAGACAGTATTTGATATAAAAGTATTTAATTTAGATTTTTTGCTTTCATTAAATAATTCCATATATTTAAACAATGGCTATTCAATAGACCATTTTGAATTAAATATGAAAGATAGTATAAGTAATAATGAAAGTGATTCAGTTATTAAAAAAATATATAACAACTTTAGAAATAAATTTAAAAGTAGGGATGCCAATACAAGTGATAATAAAGAAGATGTTGAGTTTTTGCAAGAAAATAAATATAAATTCTCTGTAATAGTTCCCATATATAACAATGGAAGATGTTTATTAAACAAATGTTTTAATAGTTTAAAAAGAAGTACCATGTTTAAGGATATGGAAATAGTTTTAATAGATGATGGATCCAGTGACAAAGATACATTAGTAATATTGGAGCGTTTAAATAGAGAAAATGAAAACATAAAACTGTACAAGTTTAATGATATATCAAGTGGAAGTGCTTCAAGACCTAGAAATAAAGGCATAGAGATTTCTACTACAGATTATATTACATTTCTAGATCCAGATAATGAGGCAGTAAATGATGGATATGCAAAATTATATAAAAAAATTGTAAACTCAGACTATGATTTGGTATTAGGAAATATGTTGAAAGTGGGAAATAAAGAAAATGTAATGAAAAATAGAAGAACTAAAATAATAGAAAATCCAAGACAATATGAAATTAATAATAAATTCCCTGTTAATAGTATTCAGGCAATTATGATTAGAAAAAATTTCATTTTAGAAAATAATTTAAAAATGGTAAATGGTGCAATAGGTCAAGATACATTATTTTTTATAGAGCTAATGTTAAATGCAAAGAGAATAAAAATTATAGAAGATATAATTCACATTTATTATGCTGCTGTTACAACATCAATAACAAATAATAAAAGTATAAGTTTTTTTGAAAAGTCTCTTTTGTTGGAGAAAGAAATGGCTATTAGATTAGATAGTTATGGAGTAAAAAAAGAGTATATATATGGAAAATTGGAATACTTTTATAAAAATTGGTATATGTCAAAATTGAAAAATGCAGATAAAAGTATGGTGATAGAAATTACAAGAATAATGTTAGAAATTTTAAATGCATATAATTATATGAATATTCAAGATAAGTATATAAAGGATTTTGTAGAATGTGCTAAGGCTGAAAAGTATGATGAAATAGAAAAAATTTATTTTTAGACAAAATAATAATAAATAATAAGTTATTTGACAAAAAAAGTGTCAAATACTAACATACTTTCATAGTATATACGAGAGATAGGAATCTTATGAAAAGATTTGTCTCATTATAAGAGTATTGGAGGAAAGAAAATGGCACAAATAAAATGTACTGATAATTTGACGTTGGATTTTTCAGCAACTTATGTAGTACCAGCTTCTTTTGGATTAGTTGAAGCATCACAGTTTTCCATAGCAGTATCAACAGATTCACTTATAGTATATAAAGATATAGTAGATTACCCTGTTCCAGCTGGTGAACCGGTAATAGGTCCATGCGGAGGAACTATTGATAATGTAGTTCTTAAATTAGGGCAAGTAAAAGTTTCTGGTTCAATTGTTTATAGAGTAGCAGCAAATGGAATCCAGTCAGATCCATTAATAATACCAGATGATTTAAAAGATAAAGTAAACGTGGAGGATAATATATGGTCAAGTGCTGATGGATTTGTAGATGTAATGGATGGAGCAAATAATTATATGACCGTTGCATTTGTTTTACCAGAAGAAGAAATAGATCCAAGTTTATTAACAGTAACTTTAAAATCACTTGTACTAGGCTCAACATATATTGAAGAACGTTCAAATAATAGAATTGTTACCTTAGAAGGACAGTTTGAATTAGGATATGGACTAATTTAGTCCAATAAGAACGAACTAACTTGATGTTTGACTTTTTAAAGAAATATTTTGGGAAAAATAAGAGCCGAGATGAAATTAATTATGAGAATAAACAAGAGGAAAATAATCTAGAAAACAAAGAGGTAATCTCCCAAGGAGAAAACTCTTTTGAACAAGATTTTGAAATAAAAGATTTTAAAGGACCTAAATATATTTTAAAGGAGGATGCTGAAATTATGGCACAATCATTACCATTCCCATGTGATCATGTAAATTATTTACCACAGACTATCCTAAAAGTAAGAAAAGACCTTGTTACAGATCCAGATGGATTATCAATATATATAAATTTAGCACACTGGGACCAATTTAAAGTAATGGAAGAAACTTTTACTTACCAAGTAGAAGTAAATGACCCATGTGGAGGACCAGGAACAATAACAGGTGAAACTTTACTAAAAGAAATAGTATTAGTAGCAGAACTTCATTATTCAGTTTTAATATATGATAATATAACAAAAATTAAGGTATACGATGGAGAAGTAGAAGCAAGAACTGGATTTTGTTTATATAAAATAGTACCATTTGACGAGGAAGTAATTGTTAATGAGGACGATTTTGAAGCAGAGTTTGATACAACTTTAACTAGATTACCAGACTTAGATGGCGTAGATTATTATTTATATAAAGTTGAGGGAACAGTTAAAATAGTAGAAAAACCATAATAATTATAATAAATATTTTAGGAGCTATGGCTAAAAAGAGCCATAGCTCTTTTGTTATATAGTTATAAATTTGATATAATCTTGTAAATTAAGATTTACATTTCTTAAGAAGTTATATTCATCATCAGAATAAAAAATAAAGTTGTTTCTAGATATACAGCTACTAGATAAATCATCATTATAAGACAAAAATGAAAGAAAAGTTTTTGTAAAGAAAAGAGTATCTTTGTAAATTTTTCTTACATAAGAGTCTTTATTATCGCAGATTTTTAACTCTAATTCATTGTTATTAACTTCATATATTTGGCTTTTACCTATTATATGAAGATTAGAGTAAGAAAGTATATTTACATAATCACGAATATAATTAGGACCATAGTAGTTACTAGAGTATAACAAAGCATAATTTGTAATATTATGTTTTAAATTATAAATGTATTCAAATAAATGATTAATATCTTTTTCATTTGTATAAAAATTATAATAAAGATTTTTAATATTTAAGAAATCCTTGCAATCTTCCCAATTAATTTTTTTATTAATAAATAAGTAAGTATATGAAGGAGTATAATATTGATTTATTAGATTTTTATAAATGTTTTTTATGTGAGAAGAATCTTCTACAACGCAAATTACAGCTACATTAATAGAATATGTTTTATTATAATTTAAATTTGTAATATTAAATACTTCCATTAATCTATTTGCATAAGTATGATTCTCCAAAATATATCTTTGACTTTCTTTTGCTTTTTTTTCATAAACAGAACTATTTTCTAATATATCTTGCAATAAATATTTTGTTTCATCTGGGCTATTTGATATAAAAACATAATCTTTAAAATTATGAACTATACCTTTTGAATATGAGGATAGTAGTAAAGTTTTGCAAGCTAGGATTTCATAAACCCTTCTAGAAACCATATAAGAACTATCATGAATGGAATTAACATTTAAAAAAACAGTATAGTTCTTGTAAGCTTCAACCATATATTTATAGTCCAATCTTCCAACAATATTGTCTAAATACTCCTTTGGCCAATATTTATCTAAAAACTCAAACATGGACCTTTGGTGAAAATTCCTGTCATAAATATGAATATTATAGTCTAAAGCAGGTTTTAGAATATATTCAAAATCCTTTAATCTATTGTCGTGCTTATTACTATACCAACCTCCAGCAAAAGCAACATCACCTAGTTTATATTTATTTTTGTTAATAGAATTGTGAATTTTAGGTTGTGCTGCAAAGGAAAGAGGATATACATTAGGGTGATTACATAGCTCTATTTGAGAAGGAATTATATTTTCATCTGATACAAAAACATAATCAAAAATAGCACTGGATTTTTCAAAATAAAAAAGATTTACAAGACCTTCTTTGTTAAAAAAAACTGTAGGAATTTTTTTAGTGTTACAATAAGTGACTAATTCTAAAAGAGTATCATCTAACTTTTCTTCACAGGCAATTTTTCCAATCCAAGTTTTACAAACTCCATACCAAGCAGACTCTACAAATAAAAAATCTGGTTGAAACTCTTCTATTTGATTTTTCCATGTCATAGACTTAAGTTGAAGTAAGTTGCATTCTGGAGAAAAACATTCATAAGTAAACTCATCTAAAATACACGCCATTTTTATATTAAATGTTGGAGAAGATGAATCTTTTATTATTGGCATATTTTCAATATCATTTATAAAATCATTTACAATAGAAGAATTTTCGTAGGTATTTTCCTCAAATACAATAGGTAGTTCTAATATATTTAAATTAAAGTTCATATCTTCTTTTAAATCAACATCTATTTCAATCTTTGTTACATCTTTATTATCAAACTTATAAGATTGGTTTAAATATAATAATATATTTTCTATTTCATTATTATTGCAATAAAGCTTTATATTAATTAATGAAAGGTTCTCGTTTTTGTTTCCACCAAATATAATTTGGTACTGATTAAATAATTTAACATTATTTATGACATGGTGAGTAATAAGATTTTTTTTGTCATATTTATAAGAATAAATAAGTTTATTTGCAGATTTAAATTTCATAATACACCTCTTTCATAATAACACCAAAAAGTGACAAAACACAGTAACTAAATACAAAAATACTCATATTATACTAATAGAGATTAATATATTCTCTAATCTATATAAGAAGGAGGATTAATAATGAATTGTATAGACAATATAACATTACCATTTAGTATAACTATAAATGTTCCAGAAGGATTTTACTATAATGATGAAAATCAACTTTCTGTAGCAGTATCAACTGATGATTTAAATATATATGTAGCAGAAGAAACTTTTATTACAAGTGATATAAAAAATCCATGTACAGGAGAATCTATTCCTGATGTAAAAGTGTATCTTGAAGAAATAAGAATGTCAGGAAGCTTAGCTTTTAGAATGGCTTTAAATGCATTAGTAAGTAGTTATAATTTTATGTTAGGAAGTCAAAGTACAGTAAATGGTGATGGATGGTCTTCAGCAGATGGTTTTGTACAAATTAAAGTAGTAGATGAAGGTGTGCTAAAGGACTATATAGTACTTGGCTATGTAAATCCACAAGATCCACAGCCAATACCAACAAGAGAGGATATTTCAGTAGTTCTTGATAACTACGATGTAATTGAACATACAATAGGAAATGAAAAAGTACTGGAGTTAACAGGAGAGTTTTCTTTTGTATTATCAGCATAAAGGAAAGTAAATATGATTAAAAATATATGCGTTATAGGCTTGGGATATATAGGACTTCCAACAGCCACCATGTTTTCTTTATATGGCCATAAGGTTGTAGGAGTAGACACAAACAAAGAAGTAATCGAAAAACTAAATGATGGAAAAATAATGATAGAAGAATATAATTTAGAGCAACTAACAAACTATGCAGTGAAAGAAGGTAAATTAGTAGGAAGCGCTATTCCTAGAGAGGCAGATGTATTTATAATAGCAGTACCCACACCAATAGAAGAAGATAAAAGTGCAGATATGAAGTATGTTATTTCTGCAACTAAATCAATTCTAAAATATTTGAAAGTAGGTAATGTAGTTGTTTTAGAATCCACATCTCCTGTGGGTACTACAGAAGAAGTTATAAAACCTATAATAGAAGAAAGTGGATTTAAAGTAGGTAGTGAAATATTCCTTGGGTATTCACCAGAACGTGTAATACCAGGAAATATAGTTTATGAATTGAAAAATAACGACAGAGTCATAGGTGGAGTAAATGAAAAGTCTGCAAAAGAGATAGAAAAAATATATAAAACCATTGTGAATGGAAATATATATTTAACTGATTGTAAAACTGCTGAGATCTGCAAGTTAATGGAAAATACCTATAGAGATGTGAATATAGCTTTAGCAAATGAATTAATGTTGATTTGTGATAAGTTAGGTATAAATGCATGGGAAGTAATAGAATACAGTAATAAACATCCTAGAGTAAATTTACACATGCCAGGTCCTGGTGTGGGAGGACACTGTTTAGCTGTAGATCCTTGGTTCATTGTGGAAAAGGAACCCCATGTTTCTAAAATAATAAAATCGTCAAGACAATTAAACGATTTTATGCCTACTTATGTGTATGAATCAGTTGATAAACTTCTAAATGACAAAAAAGATAAAAATGTGACTATTTTAGGAATAACGTACAAGGCTAATATTGATGATATAAGAGAAAGCCCTATAATAAAATTAATAGATTTATTACTTGAAAGTAATTACACAGTAAAAGTATTTGATCCTTTTGTTAAAGATTTTTACTTAAACGAAAACAATATTATTTCTGCCTGCAAGGAGAGTGATTTACTAATTCTTGGAGTAAATCATGATTGTTTTAAAATTCTTCCTTTAGATGAAATAAAAAAAGAAATGAGAGGAAATCTAATGCTAGATACTAGAAATTATTTAAATAAAGAAGAAATAGAAAGAAAAGGCTTTGTGTATAGGCTTTTAGGGTGTAAATATAATGAAAAGACTACTTCTTAAGGAAGTAGTCTTTTTTTGTTTATATAATTATTAATATTGAAATACATTAATTTTATAAAATTAATATTTTGACGAAAGATTGTAACAAAATAGCCAATAAAATCATATTTTAAAGTAAATAAGCAAGGAGCTTATTAAATATCAAAAAGGAGAAGATATTATGTCTGAAAATACAAATCTCTCTAGATTATTTGGCGGTTTTGATTGTGGATGTTTTGGAGGATGGCTATTACCATTAATAGTTATATTCTTAATATTTATGGTTGGAGACGATTTACTAGATTTCATATGCTGTGAAGACTCAGCAATAATATGGATAATATTAATCGTAATGTTAATATTCTTCCTACAAGAAGATGACTGCTGCTGCTAATTAAACAAAAAGCTATGAAGAGGAGATTTATATCTCCGATTCATAGCTTTTATTTTTCAATCATATTATATAATAGAAGAGTTTTGCCAATTATCATCTAGTGTACTTACATAAGCTAGGTAATCTCTTTTATGGTAAAGGGAGGTAATTACAATGAATAGTAGTTTGACTAGAATGTTTGAGAGTTTGGGAGGAACAGGCTGGTGGATAATAGTCCTATTTTTTCTATTTTTAGCTTTTCAAGAATGTTGGGCTGAGATCTGTATAACAGACTGGATCCCATTCTTAATTTTACTACTAATTGTTTGCTCTTGTGGCGTTGGTGATAATGATTGTGGCTGTATTGAAAATAATATGGACTATAATTGCAATTGCTAATTAAAGAGTAAAAGTAATACCTAGTTTAAGGTGGGCTACTGCATAGATATAATATAATCTTTAGCAGTAGTTCATCATAAATTAAAAGTGTTAACAAAAATATGAAAATTTTTATTTAATTCTAAGATAAAAAAGATTATCACAAATAATTAAATTTGCATATTATATGTTAAGAGCGAGAGCTCGAGAAATATAATAAAAAAATATATATCAACAGGAGGTATACAACAATGTTAGACAGATTATTTGGAGATGATGGATTCTTTGGAGCAGGAGCTTGGTGGATAATAGTACTATTCTTCTTATTCTTAGCTTTTGGAGATTCTTGGTGTGATATAAATATAATGGATTGGATACCATTCTTAATCATACTATTAATACTTTGCAGTTGTGGTGACTGCTTCTAGACTAATCAACTAATAAATCATAATAAGTAGGGGGACAAAATAATGTTAGATAGACTATTTGGTGGCTGTGGATGCGATGAAGGAATGTTTGGAGGCTGGTGGATAATAGTATTATTCTTCTTATTCTTAGCATTCCAAGATTGCTGGTCAGACATAGATATTTGTGCTTGGATACCATTTTTAATTTTATTATTAATAACAGTTAGCTGTGGTGGATTTTTAGACGACGATTGCTAATTTAATCAAATTTATAGTTAATAGAAAAAATAAATAGATAAATAAGGATTAGCGTTAACTTATATTTTATAAGTTGGCGCTAATTTTTTGTGAATAAAATAGCAAAATTGTTAAGATTCAGTTGTATGAAAATGTATAAAGAAATATAATTAAGATAAGTACATAATAATTAATTTTAACATAAAACTTTTATTGAAAAAATTAGGGGGTACTTCATTATGAACAATGATTCGTTAAAAGAAATGGGCTTTGCAACTAAGGCAATTCATGCAGGAACTACAGAAAACACACCAGGAACATTAGCAACTCCAATCTATCAAACATCAACATTTTATTTTGATTCTGCCGAGCAAGGTGGTAGAAGATTTGCAGGAGAAGAAGGTGGATATATTTATTCACGACTTGGAAATCCAACAACAAAGGTCTTAGAAGATAAAATAGCCATGTTAGAAGGTGGTCAGGCAGCCGCTGCCATGTCTTCAGGAATGGGAGCCATATCTTCAGCTTTATGGACACTTTTGAAAGCAGGAGATCATGTGGTAGCATCAAACACTTTATATGGATGCACTTTTGCACTACTTAATCATGGATTAACTAGATATGGTGTGGAAGTTGATTTTGTTGATATTTCAGATCCGGAAAATATTAGAAAAGCAATGAAGAAAAATACAAAGGTAGTTTATCTAGAAACTCCAGCAAATCCAACTATGTTAATTACAGATATACAAGCAGTAAGTAAGATTGCTCATGAAGTAGAGGGATGCCAGGTCATGGTGGATAATACTTTCTGCTCACCTTATTTACAAAGACCACTTGAACTTGGAGCGGACATAGTGGTTCACTCTGCAACAAAATATATAAATGGACATGGTGATGTTATAGCAGGTGTAGTTGTAGGTAGAGAAGATTATATAACTCAAGTAAAAATGTTTGGTATAAAAGATATGACAGGAAGTGTATTAAGTCCTAATGATGCCTTTTTAATGATAAGAGGAATGAAAACACTTCAAATAAGAATGGATAGACATTGTTCCAATGCTATGGAAGTTGCAAAATTCTTAGAATCACACCCTGTAGTAGAGAAAGTTTACTACCCAGGACTTGAAAGTTTTGAAGGTCATGAATTAGCTAAAAAGCAAATGAGTCAGTTCGGAGGAATAATGGCATTTGAAGTAAAAGGTGGAGTAGAAGCTGGTAAGAAATTAATGAATAGTCTTCATCTTTGTATATTGGCAGTAAGTTTGGGAGATGCAGAAACTCTAGTAGAGCATGCAGCCTCTATGACACATTCGCCATATTCTAAGGAAGAAAGAGAAGCAGCAGGAATAAGTGACGGTTTAGTTAGAATTTCTGTTGGTTTGGAAGATGTAAAAGACATTATAGATGATTTAAAACAAGGTCTAGATCAACTGTTATAAAGTTTCTTAGATTTTGATTAATATATTAAAGATAAAAGCTACCCAGATGTAATTTTTGGGTAGCTTTTACTATTGTACATGAGCGTTTTAGTTAAAATAATATGGGTATTTTAATATATATGTGAAAAATAGGGTATTTATTATCTTTATTTTTTGCAAAATAAGAAAAATACAAGTAAAATAAGTAAGTAGACGTTTTACATACACAAAATTCATCAGGAGGATGGCAATGAGAAAAATAGACATAAATAAACTACAAGAAGAAGTTAGTAGATGTTTGCTTTGTAAAAAGCCAAGATGTAAGGCAAATTGTCCTGTGGAAACGCCAATTCCAGAAATAATAGAACTTTACAAAGCTGGAAATATGGAAGAGGCTGGACGAATTTTATTTGAGAATAATCCTTTATCAGCAGTGTGTGGAGTTATATGCCCTCATGAAGACCAATGTTTAGGAAATTGTATTAAAGGAATAAAGGATAAACCAGTGCAATTTCATGAGCTAGAAACTCATATATCTAGTGAATATTTAAAAAATGCAAAATTTACACAAGATAAAAAACTAGAAGATAGAATAGCAATAGTAGGTTCAGGACCTGCAGGAATTACCTTAGCATTTAATTTAGCTAAAAGAGGATACAAAATTACTATATTTGAGAAAAATGAAGCCATAGGTGGAGTACTTAGATATGGAATACCTGATTTTAGATTATCTAGAGATGTATTAGATAATATAGAAAAAAGACTATTAGATTTGAATGTGAAAATTAGATACAATGCTTTAGTTGGTCCGGTTTTAACTATAGACAAATTGTTAGAAGATGGATATAAGGCTATATTTATAGGTACTGGAGTATGGAACCCAAAACCACTTAGAATAAAGGGCGAAAGTTTGGGTAATGTTCATTACGCTATTAACTATCTAAAATCACCAAAGTCATTTAGATTAGGTGATAAAGTTATAGTTATAGGAGCTGGAAATGTGGCAATGGATGCAGCTAGAACTGCAAAGTACTATGGTGCAAAAGAAGTTACTGTTGCTTATAGAAAAGATTTTCAACATATGACAGCTACAAATGCAGAAATAGAGGATGCAAAAGAAGAAGGCGTTAAATTTGAATTATTCAAGGCTCCTGTAGAAATAGTAGACGAAGGTGTTGTATTTATTGATACAAAGTTTGTTGAAGAAGATGGAAAAGTTAAAATGATCAATGTGGAAAATTCACAAAAGCTAATGGAAGCTGATTCTGTAATAATTGCAGTTAGTCAAATTCCAAAAAACAATATTGTTTCAAATACAGAAAATATAGAAACAAATAAACATGGTTTAATTATTATAGATGATATAGGGCATACAACAAAAGAAGGTGTTTTTGCATGCGGTGACGTGGTTACAGGAGCAAAAACAGTAGTAGAAGCTGTGGCTCATGGTAAAAAAGTAGCCGATTCTATTGATGAGTATTGCAAAGGTATAATATAAATATTTGAATAGACTATGATATGTAAGTTTAACTTATGTATCATAGTTTTTAGTATATACTCAATAGACTCTATATATCACTATTTTTTCAGTGATATATAGAGTCTATTTTTGTTTTTTGTGAATTAAATTATAAAATAAAGACCAAAATTAAGTTAAAGTGAAATTATTTGTAACATAAATAATATATATAAATATAATGAGAAAAAGGAGTGAGTAATTTGGCAGATGATAGGCATGTAGATGAAATACTACAAAATTTTACACAGTTTTTTGGCGGGTTAGCTGAAGTGTTTCCACCAAAAGATTCCTATGAAATCTATAGAGATAAAGCCAGGTCTACACAAAATCAAGAAGAAGCACTTAATTTTATGAATAAATCAGTTTCAGAAGCACAAAAAATGATTTCTCAAAATATACTTACTGAATCAGATGGTGGGTTATGGTTAAATAAAAATGCCAGACCTTATATAATGATGAAAAAAGAACTGGCAGATATGTACGTTTATTTTAAATTAATTGATGACGCTATTAAGGAATATTTTCATATTTTAGACTTGGATGCTTTTGATAATCTTAATATTAGAGGAAACTTGGCAACTTTACTTCTTAATGAAAACAGATATGAAGATTTTGAAAAGTTAATCAGTAACTATTGGTAAAATAATTAATAAAAACTAGTCCTTTAGGGGACTATTTTTTATTGTTAAAAAAATACAACAAAAGCAAATTATATACTGATTAAAAGGTTACAAAAGGGTAAAAAAGAGATTTTTTTTAAAAAAACTAATGATTGTTAAATGTGTTGAAAATACTGATGTTCAGCTGTGGAAAATAAGAGTTTTTATTCAATAATGTTACTGATTTGTAAATTTTTTGCTTTATAACCCTTTAAAAAGTTACAGAAATGTAATATAATGTATATATAAAGTTACAGACAAAACAGAGACAGAAAGAATTTTTAATGTGAAATAGAGTCCTGAAAATTAATATAGGGGGAAGATATATGTTTAAAAAAACTTTAAAAGCCACAGCACTTTTATCGTCATTAGCGATAATGTTAGGTATGGCTAAGCCTATAAATGTTGATGCAGCGACTACTTATGTAATGGCAACGGGAAGTGTAAATGTGAGAAATGGAGCATCAACTAAATATAAAGCAATAGATAAACTTAAAAGAGGTAAAGTAGTAAAAGTATTATCTTCAAAAAGTGGATGGTACAAAGTACAACTATCTGGTAACGAAACTGGATGGTCTAGCAAAAAATACTTAACAACTACAAATGCTACAGTAAAATCTACTGTAAACGTGAGAAGTGGAGCATCAACTAAATATAAAGCAATAGATAAACTTAGCAAGGGAGAAAATGTAAAAGTATTATCTTCTTCAGGCAATTGGTACAAAGTACAATTTGATGGAAATGAGATTGGATGGTCTCACAAAAATTATATAAATAAAACAAGTTCATCAAGTTTATCAAATTCGTCAGGCTCATCAATGAATGTTGCAAAGAAACTTACTGTTAAAGCTTATGCATATACAGGAGGAGGATACACAGCAACAGGAACAAAAGCTAAGTATGGAACATTAGCTGTAGATCCAAAAGTAATTCCTTATGGAACTAAGGTTTATATAAAAGAATTAGATAAAGTTTTCACTGCTGAAGATTGTGGTGGTGGAATAAAAGGAAATAAAGTAGATATATATATGAACTCACAGTCTGATTGCAGAAACTGGGGATCTAGAACGATAACATTACAAATATTAAAGTAATATAAAAAGAGTAAGGCATATGTGCTGAAACCTAATAAAATTTACATTTTACAGGTTTTTCAATAAGAGTATGTAAGTAGTTTTTTACTTTATAAGTCAGGTAGATAAAATTAATCTACCTGACTTTTTGAGTCTGGAAACATAATTGTGTATTCTTCAAAAAAAATACAAATTAAATAGTAATAATTTAGTTATATTCAGGGGCCATGATTTTCATAATCATGGCCTTTTGTAATTAAATTTTCCATTTTTGCAAAAATAATACACCTATAAAGTAATTATTCTTACAAAAAATTTAAAGTAATGTTGCTGATATCCTATCTTCAAAATAAATACTAAGATGAGCTAGTATTTGTGACCAACCCCTAATTTTTTGAGTCCATTTTTCAGATATATCCATCGTAGCCAAGTATAAAGATTTATGTAGAGAGTCATCAGATGGAAATATTGATTTAGATTTTGTTACTTTTCTCAATAGTCTATTGTAACTCTCCATAGAATTAGTTGTATATATTAATGTTCTAATTTCTTGAGGATATTTAAAATATACTGAAAGTTCATTCCAGTTATTTCTCCAACTTCTAAATGCTATCGCATAATTATCTACCCATTTTTCTTCCATGAGCGTTAGCTCACTTAATGCATTTTCTTCAGTAGAGGCAGCATATACAAGCTTTAGATCTTTAGCGAATTCCTTCCTATGCTTATATGATACGTAATTTAAGGTGTTCCTAATTTGATGAACGACACATCTTTGAACCTCAGTATTAGGAAAAACAGCTTTAATGGCGTCTGAAAAACCATTTAAACCATCTACAGATGCAATTAAAATATCTTTAACACCTCTGTTTTTGATGTCTGTAAGTACTTTTAACCAATATTTAGATGTTTCATTTTCACCAATCCAAATACCTAAAACTTCTTTTACTCCTTCGAGATTTATACCTATCGCAATGTACGCAGCTTTATTGATTATTCTGCCTTCACTTCTTACTTTATAATGTATTGCATCCATAAAAACAATTGGATAAATAATATCGAGAGCTCTATTTTGCCATTCTTGCGCTAAAGGAAGGACTCTATCTGTGATTTTAGATACTAAAGTATGAGAAACATCTATACCGTAGATACTTTTAAGATGGCTTGCTATATCTCTAGTAGACATACCTTTTGAGTACATTCCAATTACTTGCTCTTCTATTCCAGATATATCATTTTCATAGTTTTGGATAATTTTAGGCTCAAAATCACCATTCCTGTCCCTTGGTATACTAAGTGTAACCTCACCAAAATCAGATCTAACTTTTTTATTTCTATATCCATTTCTAGAGTTTGTAGTTTCTTTATGCTTATTATCGTATCTTTCATATCCTAAGTGTTCATCAAGCTCCGCTTCTAACATCTCTTGAATTGTGCTAGAAAAAAGATCTTTTAACATATTTTGAACGTCTTTTGTTGTTTTTACATCGTATTCATTTAATAGTGATTTTAATATTTCGCTTTTATTAAACATAAAAAGTGTGCACCTTCCTTTTGTAATGATTTTTAATATCTAAATTATCACCACTTTATGGAAGAATACACACTTTATTTTAAAGACCCGACTTTTTTTATTAAAATTTATATATCCTTAATCAGTATTTAAATATTTTATTTTCATATTAATGCCTTAACTTGAATGTAATTTCATGTTAAGAGCAATAGTATTTGTAGAATTTAAAATAAGAACTTACGGATATCATCATCTATTTCTACAGATGAAAATGCAATAATGGTTGTAGTTAGGGCGTAAGAGGATATTTCGTTTATAAAGTCTTCTACTTCTTGTAAGTCACAAATTGATAATTTTACTAAAAAACATCCATCTCCAGCAATTCTGTAACACCACTCACTTCTTGGAAAATCTTTGATAAATGTTTTAAATCTTTCATATTCTCCATTCTTCATTGTGACTTTTATTATGCAATCAACGTTAAGTCCTAATTTTTTCTTATTTATTTTTATTGTATATCCTTCAATAACTCCATTATCTTCAAGTCTTTTTACTCTTTCTGTAACAGATGGAGGCGATAGGTTAATACGTTTAGATAATTCTCTTATAGATAATCTACTATTTTTTTGCAACTCAGATAAAATCATTACATCTATTTCATCAAATTTCATATGTAATTAGAACCTCACTTTTTTTATTTTATATGATATATATATTATATTATTTTATATCATACGAGATACAAATTGAATAGAATCTTTTATATAATACTAACTAATAAGATAAAAGATAATCAACATAATATAAGGGAGGAGAAATATGTCTAGAATAAATTTTTCAAAGGAAGGAAATACACCATTTCAACAACTATTAGGTCATAATAATGAAGTGCTTCAGAAGTGGAATTCTTTAGATGAGGTATTATTTAATTCAAATACATTTAGTGATGAACTGAAAGAGCAAGTAAGACGTACTCTTGCATTCAACAATGGATGCCAATACTGTATGGCAAAAGGTATTCCATCAGAAAATATAACTGACTCAAAGATTTTAGCTGCTGTTAAATTTGCAAATATGATCTCTAAAAATAACAATATAGATGATAAAGAGTTTAATATACTAAAATCAATATTTAATGATAAGGAGATATCTGAACTTTGTGCATTAATATGCTTTATTACAGCGTGCCAAAAATTTGGAGCTACACTTGATTTACAACCTAGTTGCACATTATAGAATTAAAAAAGCTCCTTTATGACAATGATTATATTTTAATAATTGCCATAAAGGAGTTTATATTTAACTTAAAAATACAAATTATTTTATACTAACTGTTTAGTTTACTGGTTATACTGTTATAAGTTTTATTCATATGATATTTTAATTCATCCATACAAATATCTTTTGTATTGCAAATACCTTCATATACATTGATAATCTCACTAGGCATACCATAAACTCCAGTAATCCACTCCAAAGCAGTAGGACCATCAGTTTCTGCTAGAATACGATTTACAGGAAGTAGTCTGGCAATATCTTGGGTCTTCTGTGATGTATTTATATCTACGCTTAAAGTAAAATAGGAATTACCAGCTATAAATTTATTTAAGGTAGATAAATCTCCGCTATACCAGTGAATTATGGATTTTTCTAACATATTTTCTTCATGTAAAATATCATAAATTAACTCTTCTGCGCCTTTAGTATGAATATTTAAAAATTTATCATAAGTTTTAGCTCTTTGTACAAAATGTTTAAAAACTTCAATTTGAGGCTTATAAGTTGACTTATCTTCCACCCAGTGGAAATCCAGACCAACTTCGCCTATGATTTTGCTATTTTTTATGTAGTTATCATAGATGTCTAGGTTGGTAACCACATTAGTAACTTTCCAAGGGTGTATACCAAAAGTAGGTATAATGTTAGAACATACTTTAGAAAAACCAAGATTTTTCTTGTAACTTTCTTCATCCATAGCACAGGAGATTACTTTTATATTGTTATTATTTATATCATCATAAACCTTTTGTAACTCATCATCTTTGTAGAAATCTATATGACTGTGAAAATCTATATACATTTATAAATAACCTAAGATTTCTTTCTTTAATTTAGCTATGTTTTCCAGGTTATCTTTGTTGTAGATGCGTTTGTCTACAATAACTTCTTTATTAATTACAGCAGGTTTATTTGATAAAATATAAATTCTGTCTGATAAAATTATTGCCTCATCAATATCGTGGGTAATAAGCAATATGGTAGACTTAATTTCCTTCTTTATGTCCAGTAGCCAATTTTGCATGGAAGCTCTTGTGATAGAGTCTAATGCTCCAAAAGGCTCATCTAAAAGCATAATATCGCTGGAGTTAACGAAGGTTCTCATAAAGTTGACTCTTTGTCTCATTCCACCAGAAAGTTCATGAGGATATTTATTTTCGTAACCTTCCAAACCAAAAGTGGAGAAGTAAGGCTTAACTGTTTCATGACTTTTTTTCTTTTTTTCACCTTTTAAGATTAGGGGAAGAGAAACATTGTCCATTATGTTTTTGTAAGGAAGTAGAAGGTCTTTTTGGTACATATAGCTGAAACGACCATTAATATCTACTTCACCAGAATCACTAGTTGTTAAGTTGGAAAGTATGTTGAAGATGGTACTTTTACCACAACCACTAGGACCTATGATGGAAACAATCTCTTCGTCATAAACGTGTAAATCAATATCTTTTAAAATAAGCGTATCTTTGTATTTTTTTGATAAATTACTAATAACAATTTTTTTATTAGTTTGGTAAGAATTCATTTGTATATGCATCACTTGCTTTCATATCCTTGTTTATTAATTTATATTCTTTCATGAAGTCAGTGTAATTATTCCAAACACTATCTTTCATTTCGCCCCATTTAGAAGCATCATCTATATATTTATCAGCTAAATACTTTTGACTTTCAATAGCTAAGTCTTCGTTTATTTCAGGAGCATGTTTTAATAATATTTTGGCACTTTCTTCAGGTTTTTTTACACAATCCTCGTATCCTTTGCTTGTTGCAGCTAAAAACTTCTTAGCAAGGTCTGGATTTTCATTTATTATTTTGTCACTAGTTATTAAAAGAGGAGTGTAGTAGTCTAATCTTTTGTCTAAATCCTTAGTAGCTACAAAGTTTATATCTTCACCACGAAGTTTTGCCTCTACACCTGTCCAACCTTCAAAAATATTTGCTATATCTATGTCACCTTTAGTAGCTGTGAAGAAATCATCTTTTCCTATATCTACTATTTTGATTTTGCTAAAATCAGCACCGTTGTTAGTCATAATTGCATTTAAAGTAGCTTTTTCTGATTCTGATCCCCATCCACCGTAAGTTTTGTTTTCAAAATCTTTTACAGTTTTAATTTTTTTGTTTGCTGGAGATGCAAACCCAGAAGTATTGTGTTGAATAATTGTAGCTATAGATTTTATTGGAAGTGGATCTTCACTAGTTTTTGCATAAGTAACATCTTCTTGATAACTTACACCAAAATCAGCTTTTCCTGTGGCAACTATAGTAGTAGCAGTGCCATCAGATGGTTGAATTATTTCCACATCTAAACCTTGTTCCTTGTAATATCCTTTATCTAAAGCAACGTATAATCCTGTATGGTTAGTGTTTGGAGTCCAGTCAAGAACTACAGTAACCTTTTGTAAATCTGAGTTTCCTTCTTTTTTTTCAGTACTTTTCTTTGAGCAACCTGTCACTAAACCTATAGTAAGTAGTGCAGCTGTCATTAATGATATGCTTTTTTTAAACTTCATCTTACTCTCCTTTGTACTTATGTTTTAATATTATTTTCTTCAAAATATTTATACCCATTACAAATATTAAACTAAAGATTATTACTAAAATTGTAGATGCAAATACTTTGTCCAAAGCATATGCACTCTTTGCTCTTACCATATAAACACCAAGGCCCACACTTCCACCAAGCCACTCTGCAACTGTTGCAGCAACAAAGGCATAAGTAGCTGAAATTTTTAAGCCTGTAAATAAGCTTTCCAAAGACATGGGAAGTTTTAAATGAATAAATGTATTTAGTTTGCTGGCATCCATAGTTTTGAATAAATTTATATAGTCTTTATCTATATTTTCCATACCATCCACAAAATTTACTAATATGGGGAAGAAACAAGTAATCATAACCATGATTATTTTTGGCAATGAATCAAATCCAAACCATATTATAAGTAGTGGAGCTATAGTAATTGTTGGTATCATTTGAGATACTAGCATTATAGGATAGAAACACTTTTTTATAAATGGAACAAAGTCCATAAGAGTACCTATTGCTATTGCCAATAATATGGAATAAATAAATCCTAAAACAGATTCATTTAAAGTAACTAAAGCATGCATTTGCAAGTTTGCAAAATCTGTGCTAAAAACTTTTATTATTTTGCTTGGTGCAGGCATAATATATTGAGGTATATCATTACTTACCACAATAAACTGCCATAATAATAAAATACTTATAAATGTTATAAGTGGATAAATATAATTTTTGATTTTATCTGTGATTTCTAAGTTTGTTCTCAATTGTTAGGCCTCCAGCTTTTTCGTCAACCCTAGCAACTGTGATGACTCTTTCGCATCCTAGTTGAAAGGGTATTTTGTGCATTACTTTTATTAAGTCAAAAACTTCATCAAATTCCCCTTCAAATGTTGTACTCATGGCACCGATTTCATACTTAAGACCACTTTCCTTTACTTTTTCGATGCAAGCATCTACTACTTTGTACATTTCATCCTCACCTGTATAAGGTCTAAGAGGCATTACTGCCACGTCTGCTATAACCATTATTATTCCTCCTTTTTATAAATACATATATAAATATAAAAAAATGCTATACCCGTAGGCATAGCATATATAATCAAATTTAATCTCCATACTCTTTATGAGAGATAAAGTGTATATAGCTTTCCTCCGCTGGTATTATCCAGATCAGGTACAAGGGTCGGCAAAACCTCTCAGCCAATAAAGGCACCCCTAGCATTTTTAACTTTTAAGTTAATTGTAAATGATTTAAAAATTTTGTCAACTACTTAGAAAAAAGTATCACTTAGAAATAAGGCTTTTAGTGCCAATAATCTGGTGGTAATAAAGAAAAAGTGAAGGTAAGATAATTAATCTATTTTTAGTATGAAAAAAAGTTATAAAGGTAATAAAAAAAAGATATTTTACAAAAGCAGCAAATAATTTGCATTTATCACAACCAGCTCTTAGTAAAGTTATAAAAAATTTAGAATTAGATCAGCTAAACTGTAGCATAAATTGTACAAAAGGTAGATTAGTTGTTGGGATACCCCCAGTTATAGGGGCTGTATATTTTATTTGATGTAAAAACATAAAATTATAATTGGAAATAAAATGTAAATACAGAAATTACTTGAAATACATGAATATGAAGGTTATATTATTACCTAGTAAATTTGTTAATATAAAAAAGAAGGGAGATAAGTATTATTAAGCGAGTATGACAGGTTTTCTAAATAAATTTTAAGTAAATGCGGGGGAAAAATTGAAAAAGAGTACATTTATAAAAATCATTTCGTATATATTGGCCATATGTATAACTGTAACAAATATACCTATGCCAGTACTTGCAGAAGAAATCTCAAAGTCTAAATCTACAGTACAAGAGGGCGTAGAAGAAATGACTGAAGGAATAGTCGAAAAAACGGAAAACAAAACTGTTTATCAGTTGAAAAATGGATTAAAAAAAGAAGTTATACATGATTCTAATATAAGATATTATGATGATGGAAAACTAATTGATAATGATCCATCTTTAGTTGAAATTAAAGAAGATAAAACAAGTAGTAATACAGATTTAGCTGATTATGCTTATGAAAATAAAGACGGTGAAAATAAACATTACTTTCCAGAGATAGTATCTAAAGACACGCCTGTATTATTAGAAAATGATAAATACCAAATCTCAATGCATCCTATTATGGATGGAAGTAAGAAAATAGAATTAGAAAAAGAAAAAACTACTAACATCTATGATGAAGAAGTAAATATTCCAATAAAAGTTTCTTATGGATTTGATGAATTGGATAGTGAAATAGAGTATATATCTTATGATAATGGAATTAAGGAAAATATTATTCTAAATAACGCTCCAGAGTCAAATAAATTTGAATTTGAGATATATGCAAAAGACCTAAAAGCTAAGAAATGTGAGTTAGAAGAAAGTATAGTATTTTACGATAAAGATACAAAGGAAGTAGTTGCCAATATAGACACACCGTTTATGAATGATGCAACTAACAAAGCATATAGTGAAGATATAACTTATAATATAAAGCTTAAAGAAGATTCAGAAGATGTATATATTTTAACTATGACAGTGGATGAAGACTATCTTAATAGTAAAGATAGACAATATCCAGTTAAAATAGATCCAAGTGTTACATGGACAGGTGATAGTAACATAATAGACACTTACATAATAAGTGGTTCATCATATGCAGATGTAAACTTCTATAATAGTGGAACCACAGCTTTTCCTGTAGGTACAGGTAGCCAAGGAATAAATAGAAGTTTAATCAAAGGTAAACAATTATTTAGTACAGTTGAAGGTAAATATGTTGAAAAAGCAACATTAACATTAAGTGAAACTAGCAATAATGATTCATTAAACAAAATTAATGCCTATCGTATTATTGACGACTGGAACGAAAAAACTGTTACTTGGAATAATAAACCCAGATATAATACTAGTGATGGTGCATATAGTTCTTTTACAACAACAGGGATACAATACAAAGAAATAAGTTTAAATTTAACAACTTATGCAAAAAAGGTTGCAAATAACCAGATAAAAGATTATGGGCTTATGTTAAAAGCAGAGGATGAAAGTACTTCTACAGGGAAATACTCTAAATTTTATGGATCAAGACATTCCAATATATCTATAAGACCGAAACTTATATTAGAGTATTATGATATACCTCAACAGCCTACAAGTGTAGGTGTTAGTCCTCAATATATGAATGGAACTCAAAGTTTAAAAGTTTCTTGGGAAGGAATTATTTCAACAACTTTAAATCGTGTAGAATATAGACTTTCTAAGTGTAATGATAGTGGAGAAGAAATAGATCCACAATATATACCATATAGAACACTGAAAACCACAAGTAGTTCAAGTGGAAGTGCAACAATATCTGATTCAATAAATTGGCCATCGGGAAGGTATAGGATTTATGTAAGGGGAGTTGATAATAGGAATATAAGTGGAGTTGGAAGGTGGAGGTCTATATATATAGATAAAACAAATCCAGTTATAGAATCAATGTCAGTAACACCAGTATCTTCTTCAACTAACCCAATAGGACCTAAAAATATATCTATATCATGGAACGTTAATGAAAAATATTTGAAAGATGTGCAATACAGTATTGATGGAGGAAGTTATTCTTCTGTAGGAAGCGCAGCTATATTAAATTCAAAGTATACTATATCATCATCCAAGTTTAATGATTCTAAATCATATAAAATAAAACTAAAAGCTATAGATAAAGCGGGAAATATTAGTTCTATAAAAAGTGTAGATGTACACATTGATAAAACTGCTCCCAAAATAGGCAAACTTGAACTAAAGGATTCTTCAGGAAATATTATAACAGATACTTGGACTAGAGAAAAAAAACCTCAGATATGTTTTAGTAATGTAACAGAAGAAGGTTCTGGTATTGTCATAGAAAATATAAGATATGCTGTAGTAAAATCAGGAGATAGTGAACCAGAAAGTTATTCCTATCCTAATGATATAGCATTTACATCTAGTGTGAATCCTTACGAAGGTTATTTCTATAGAAATACGGAAGGTTATTCGGGCGCTTATGACATATATGTAAAAATAACAGACAAAGCTGGAAATATAGCAATACAAAAAGTTACATCAAAAAGAGATACCATAGGACCAACTGGAAGCATAGAGGTTGAAAATTTAACAAGTTCTACAGATTTGTTAAGTAATACTATAAACATTACAGGTATTGTTGATGATAAAGAAAGTGGAATTAAGACAAGTAATATTACGTTGCATAAATTAGATGCCAATGGACAAGAGGATACAAGTTTCCAACCAGTGGTAATTTATGAGAATGCGACTATGTCAAACTCAACAGCTTTTGATACAACAAAACTGGAAAATGGTAAATACATATTAAAACTTTATGTTGAAGATAATGTAGCTTACAAAAAAACAATAACAAAAGAAATTACTATTGTTAATAAAATAAAGGCTCCTAAATTAATTAGTAATCCAATAAAAGACAATCCAGCTACTATAAGTTGGCGTTACGATGATAGTAATATTATAATTTCAGGAATTCAATATAAACTTAGCGACAGCGATATATGGGTTGATGTTGAAAATTCAAACAAAAGCACAGGAAGTTTTACAGTCAACTTGCCAGAAAAAAACGGAGAATACAAAGTTAAAGTTAGAGCTATAGATAAATATGGATTTGAAGGCGATGAGAGGACTGTAATATGTATCGTGGACAGGCAAAATCCTACAGTAAATATTACATCTGTTGACAAAGGAATTGTAAAAGGAACTGTAACAGATGATAATTTTTCAGAGTGGAAAATCTATATAAAAAAAGAAAGTGAAGAAGATAGTTCATACCAATTACTATTAGAAGGTAAGAATAGTGTAGAAGATAAGATAATAGGTATTTTAGATTTACAAGGTTTTGAAGTTGGAACATATAACATAAAACTTGTTGGAAAAGATATTGTTGGTAACGAAGAGTCTTCTGTTATAAAATTTGAAAAAAATGAAGATTTTACAAATGCGCAATTGATACAACCAAGTTTTAGAGTAGAAAGAGAACATTATCAAGACTATACTAGCGACAGTATTGTTTTTAAGTCTACTAAAAAAGAACTTTCATTAAAACATGAAGGATTAAACTTATTAAGTAGAGTCATGGCAACTACTAACTGGTATATTGATAATAAAAATGTAGGAACAGGTTCTAAATATGAAGATGATTTCTCAAAATATGAAAGAAATAAAAACTATCAAATTTCAGTAGTTAACAAAGATTTATTAGGTAATGTTAAATATAGTATGCCTTTAATAAAAAATTATGAAAAAAAGAATATTTCATTATCTGATGGAAGTTCATCTAGTAATAGTATAGTTGAAAATATAAAACTTGATGATAAAATAGCCAGTTTTAGATTAATAGATACTAATATAGCTAAAGAAATAAGTTATGAAATTAAGATTGGTAATGGTGAATACACTAAAATTAATCCAGAAGAAGCATACAATATAATTGATTTATCTGATGAAATTGAAACAGATAGCATTTTTATTAGAGTTAGTGGTACTAATAATTCTGATATACAAAATTTAAATGATATAAGTTTACAGCTTGACTATTTAAATAAAGAATATTTTACAATCTCAGATATTGAAAATTACAGACCAGAAAATTTATCGGCAAAAGATAAAATTAATTATAAGACTTATATTAAATGGGATATACCAGAAGGCGAATTTCCTAAAGATATATATTATGAAGTATACAGAGGAACGGAGCCTAACTTTAAACCTTCTAACTATACATTAGTAGCAAAAGATGTACAGGCTGGTTACTGGAGTGAACCTAATATTAATTATTCTAGCACTTTCTATTACAAAATACGAGCAGTAAAACGTAATAAAGATGGTAGTATAATTGAAGCAAGCTCATATTCTGATGAGGTCTCTAGTACAGTAGTAGATTCAGATGAATATACAAAGAGAATGGGAATAAAAGAATATTGGGAATATGTTGATGTTGAAATGCCTAATGGAACAGGTCATATAGAAAAAAGTGAAGGAAACTTTGTATATCAACAAACAGATGCAGTCTTACCTAATGAAGAATTAGAAGTAAATTTAAATCGTACATATAACAGTAAATCCAGTGCAAAATCAGCATTTGGTATTGGATGGAACCATGACTACGATATAGAAATACTTAGCTTATGTGAAAAGGATAAACTGGATGAAGGAAAAATTGCATTAAAAGATAGTACAGGAACAATATATTATTTCCATAAAAAAGATGATGGAACTTATATATCAAGCATGGGTAAATATATTAACTTATTAAAAGAAGATGTAACAGATGAAGTTAAGATACCAGATAGAAGTGCTACATCACAGGGAAATGCTGAAATAACTAAAACTATTAATAGTTCATATACAATTACCACAAAAGATAATGGTACATATAAATTTAATAGTGGTGGACAGTTAATATATATGTCAGATACAAATAATAATTTCTTACTATTTGAATATGACAATAACAAAGGTTTAATAAGCAAAATAACTACAAGTAAAAATATATCTATAGAGTTTGTTTATAATAATACTCCAGGTAAAGACTTATTGATAGTAAAAGAGATTATTCTTCCTGACAATAGTAAATTACAATATAACTATAACGATGAATCAAGATTAGTTAGTGTAGATAAAGTTGGAGATAGTAAAAATATAACATATAATTACGAATATGATAAAAAAGGAAAAGTAAATAAAGTTTTAGATGCAGAAGGTAACTCTTATGGAATAAACTATGATTCAGAAAATAGAGCTAATGAAATAATATATCCTCATTCTAGGAATTTGTTTGCAGAAACTATAAATCTTGAATATTCGGATACGGCTACAAAAACTACGACTAAAAAATTAGTTAATGGAAATGTAAGATCTAGTGAAGTTGATGAATTTGATTCTGCTTTTGGTAATTGTTTGAGAAGTACTGATGCTGAAGGATTCACAACTACTTATGAATATAAAGATAATCTAAGAACTAAAGAAACTTCACAAGTAGATTACCAAGCATTGGAAAATGGAAAAGTTGCTTGGAAAAAAACAGAGAAAACAGAAACTACAAGTTATGATAATAATGAAAATGTAACTGAAGAAAAAGATGAAGATGGTTCGACATCTTCATATGAATATAGCAACAGTAGAAGTAATGAAGCATTAAACGATTTACCAACATCATTGACAGAACGTGACGGTGATGGAAATCTAATAACTGATGAAATATATGAGTATGATCAATACGGTAATACAACAAAGGTATACGATAAAATCACAAATACCACACTGCTTACAACATATACAGAAGACGGTGAAGTTGAGAGTGAAACAGAAATACTAGGTTCACCAGACTCTGGAAATGTACAAAGTGAAGCAAAATATACTTACTCTTATGATGAAAAAGGAAATAAAACAGAAATAAACTCAGAAGTAGCTGATGGAACTAAGGTTGTTACTACTACAGTATATGACGTAATGGGAAGACAAATATCTTGTGAAGAAGTATTTACTGAAACTAGCGGAAAAACAAGTAAAAAAATTACAACTAATACTTTTGATTCTTTTGGAAGACTGATAGAAACAGTATATAAAGAAGGGGATAAGGAGACTACAACTAAGAAATCCTATTATCCAAATGGAACTGTTGAAAGTGAAACAGCAGAAGATGAAACAGTTACATCGTATACTTATGATGAGATGAATAGAGAAGCAAGCGAAACTGTAAACAAAGGTGGATTAGTTAAGACTTGGGACACAACTTACAGCTATGAAACCGTAGAAACATTTACAGGTGGTGAAACTAAAAGAACTGAATATTCATTTGTAAGTACAGAAACAAATCCAGATGGTGATATTATTGGTCAAACTTATCAGGATGCATTAGGAAGAACTATAAGGGAAAAAGAAAATGGCGTTTATGTAGACTTAACTTATGATGGCCAAGAAAACATAATAACTAAATATGAAGCAGGCCAAAATGCTGGTAGTGAAAAAGGCATTCTTTCAGTATTTCTATATGATAGTCTAGGAAATCAAACAACAACTATGCTTAATCCAGCCTATGATTCAAATGAAGAAACATTCTATGTAGATGGTGATAATACCATAGTAATAGCAAAGAAATATGATTCATCAGGAAATGTAATTGAAGACATAGATGGAGAAGGAAACTCTACAAAATATGAGTATGATGAAGAAGCAAGAATATCAAAAGTAATACTTCCTGATTCAGAAAATAACATAACGAGTTTTACTTATGACAAAGTAAACACAGATGGTACAACAAGTACCATAGTTACAGATGCACAAGGGAATAAAAGTGAAACAATAACTAACTCTCAAGACCTTCCAGTATTAATTAAAGATCTTGGAGATGGTTCTATAAACCCAATAACTACAGCAAATGAATATAATTCAAAAGATAATGTAGTAAAAGAAACAAACACAGAAGGAAATTATAAAACTTATGAGTATGATGACAAAGAACGCTTAAGTGCAGTAAATTACTACGATTCTGAAAAGAATCGAACTCTAAGAACAGAATACGAGTATGATATATCTGATAACATAACAGTAATGCGTGACTATAAACAATCAGGAGATAAGCTAAATCTATATAGATACACAGGATATACTTATGATAAACTTAAGAGACTAGTAGGCTATGCTGAGCTAGATAATGATGATATATCAGGTGACTTGCCGACAGATGATGAAATAGCTAGACATAAAATTACTTATGAGTATGATATAGACGACAACATAACAAATGTAACATACCCTTCGTCTACATCTAGTAATGTAAAAGGTCTAAAATTCACTTATAATAGTGATAAGTGGTTACAAAAAATAGAAGCAAAAGTTGGATTAAGCCACAAACTTCTTAGAGAATACAACTACTTAAATGATGGAAAAGTTGCAAGTATAAAAGACTACAGAGACTTTGCAAAAGGAAGCACAAGCACTTACACACTTAGAAGTTTTGACTACGATAGTTTTGGAAGAGCTACAGGCATCACTTACACTGATAGTGGAAAAGATGAAGTACTAGAAAAATATGAATACACTTACAATAAAAATAACCATATAATGAGTGAATATTTATATAATAACTACACTAGTACAACTCAGCGTGACGAAGATTCACCGAGCACAAGAGTAGATGAACTACGTGAATATGAATACGACAAACTTGGAAGACTTACAGAAACAAATATAAGGGATAATATCTCAAATTCAATAAGCAACACTGTTTATACTTATGATAAAGTAGGTAACAGAGTCAAAGAATCCAAAGATGGAAAAACAACTACATACACATATAACTCACTAAATCAGTTAGTTTCAAGTGTTGAAGTTGGATCGGAAGATTCAGCAGATGGAAGTGAAGAATCATCAGATAATGGAGAGTCCCACACCACAATATCAAATAAAAGCTATACTTATGATTTAAATGGAAATCAGCTAAGAGAATCAGACAGTGTGACAAATGAAGTAAAATGCTACACTTACGATGCAGCAGACCGCATGGACAATGCCATGTTTACAAAAGCTGGTATAGTAACATTAAACCAAATAAACACTTACAATGGAAATGGGCAAAGAGTTGAAAAATCAGAAAATGGTCAATCAACTAAGTACTATTACCAAGACGATTCAGTACTTTACACAACTGGAAAAGCTGATACGTCAACAGAATTAGAAGAACCGGAGAATGTTGAAAAACTTACTGGAGTAACTAGTCTTAACCTAATGGGAGCTAGTGGAAATGCCATCGCCACAGTTAGGGATATTTCAAGCAACGAAGGTGAAAAATACTACTTCTACAACAAGGACATGCGTGAAAGCACAACAAATCTAGTAAATGTAGAAGGCAAAAGTGAAGTATCTTATGAATATACGGACTTTGGTGAAACTGAAATAAACGGTGACGAAAACTTTTACAACGAAATCTGCTACACAGGTGGAATTTACGATAACAAAACAGGACTGTATTATTTGAATGCAAGATACTACAATCCTGAAGATGGAAGATTCTTAACAGAAGACACTTATCGTGGAGAATTCACAGACCCAAGTAGTATGCATCTATATGCTTATTGTGCAAATAATCCAATATCATATACAGATCCAAGTGGCCATTTCCCAATTTTGCTCGCAATTGATGCAGCATGGGGAGCATATGACGGATATCAGTATGCTAAAAGGAAGAATCTAAAAGGTTGGAAAAAAGCAGGAGCAATAGTTGGTGGAGCAGTACTTGGAACAATAGACCCATTTAAAGCACTAAAAGTAGGCAAAGTTTTAAAACGAGTTGCTAAAATAGCCAAAAAAAGTAAGAGCACAAAGGCTATAGCTAAGAGAGTTTATAGGGTTGCAAGGAAAACTAGAGTAGTTGCAAAAAGGTCTTATAGAAAAGCAAGTAGAAAGGTTACCAAAACATATCGTACGGTTAGATGTAAAATAACTAAAAAAGGTTGTTTTACAGCAGGAACTTTAATATCAACTAAAGACGGATTAGTCCCAATAGAGGATGTTGAAGAAGGCGACCTGGTATGGGCACAAAATCCAGAAACAGGAGAAATAGCCCTTAAAAAAGTAGCACAAACTTTTGAAAAAGAAACAGATACAATACTTTATATTAAGGTAGCTGGAGAAGTTATCGAAGCTACTGAACAGCATGTGTTCTATATTGATGGTGTAGGCTGGATACCAGCAAGTATGATTGAAGAAGGAGATGTAGTAGCTCTTCAGTCAGGTGATAAGTCTATAGTTGAGAAGGTAGATAAAGTAGTTCACAATGAACTGATAACTGTATATAACTTCGAGGTTGAAGATTTCCATACGTATTTTGTATCTGATGCAAGTGTGTTGGTACATAATGATTATTCAGGAGTAAGAAGAAAAAAGGTCAAAGCGTCTAAAACTATAGATAGAAATACTGGAGAGGAAGTAGGTAGGTTTATTGCAGATGATAAAGGTAATATAATGATTGAACCTAAAGGTGGAAGAACAGTAAAAGCAGGTAGAGGTGGAGTAGACACACATACTTTATATTCTAATGGTTCAAATTATCAAAGATATAATCCAAAGGGACATCCTCCTAAAACTAGTAAACCACATGGACATGGACATTTAAAGGGAACAGGACCGAACATTAAAGGACAAGGACCATCAATTGATACAAAAGGGAATGTAGTTCCTTGGAATAGTTCAGCTGCACATTGGAAAATAAGAAAATAGAGAGAAGGAAAATTAATGAATGCAATTGAGTTTCTAAAGACATTATATTTTGGTGATAGATATTGTGTAGATTTTAATATAGATAGTAAAAATAAAGAAGTTAGAATTATAGTAAATTGTATTTCACGTATAAGAAGTGAATCAGGTGAATGGGATTATTATTGTGATGAAGATGTTGAAATGGGTACAGTAGTGATATATGGAGTCAATGAAATTATATTAGATAAAACAGGATTGAGGCCAAATGATGCAATTTATGATATTTATGCAATAAAAATAGAAAATGAACTTTATAAGTTTATAATTGAAGTAAGTTATGCTAATGAAGAGGCAGAGATTACAGATTTGACTTTTACAGTGATTGGTGAAGGAGTGTATTTATTAGACCCGTCTAATTCTAATATTAAAATTACAAGTTAGAAGTTTTTATATAGAAAATCAGGCATAAAACTCTAGATTTGTTGCCTGATTTTTTCATATAGCTCATAATATAAAATGCTATGTACTACAACCCTGAAGATGAAAGATTCTTAACAGAAGACACTCATCGTGGAAAATTCACAGATCCAAGTAGTATGCATCTATATGCATATTGTACAAACAACCCAATATCATATACAGATCCGAGTGGTCATTTCCCAATTTTGCTGGCAATTGATGCTGCATGGGGAGCATATGACGGATATCAGTATGCTAAGAAGAAAAACCTAAGAGGTTGGAGACGAGCAGGAGCAATAGTTGGAGGAGCAGTACTTGGAACTATAAATCCGTTTAAGAAACTAAAAGTAGGCAAAGTTGCAAAAAGAATTTATAAAGTAGCAAGAAAGCGTAAGAGTACAAGGGTTATAGCTAAGAGAGTTTATAAAGTTGCAAGAAAAGCTAAATCAGTTAAAAGAAAAGCAACTAAAAAAGTAGGTAAAAAGGCTACTAAAGTATATCGTAAAGTTAAGTGCAAAATAACTAAGAAGGGTTGCTTTACAGCAGGAACTTTAATATCAACAAAAGATGGCTATGTTCCAATAGAGGATATTGAAGAAGGCGACCTGGTATGGGCACAAAATCCAGAAACAGGAGAAATAGCCCTTAAAAAAGTAGTACAAACTTTTGTAAAAGAAACAGATACAATACTTTATATTAAAGTAGCTGGAGAAGTTATCGAAGCTACTGAACAGCATGTGTTCTATATTGATGGTGTAGGCTGGACACCAGCAAGTATGATTGAGGAAGGGGACGTAGTAGTTCTTCAGTCAGGCGATAAGTCTACAGTTGAGAAGATAGATAAAGTAGTTCACAATGAACTGATAACGGTATATAACTTTGAAGTTGAAGATTTCCATACGTATTTTGTATCGGATGCAAGTGTGTTGGTGCATAATACTGCACCATGTGCTAAAGCAGGAGAAGACTTATATGTAGGGTCATACAGTAAATCGTCAACAGCGAACAGAAAATCGGGTCTGAATGCAACACATACAGCCCATCATGCAATACAAAATGCAACATCGAAGGTCTCGAGAGGAAGAGGTGCATCGATAAATTTAAAAAAATCCATACATGAAAAGACGTATACATATAGAAATCCAAAACTAAGAGAAGGTACAAGAAGACAGCAATTAGCAGCAGATATAAGAGAATTAAGAGGCTTATTAAAAGAAGATGGGTATAATAGAAAGGTAATTAATCGACAATTAAAAGAACTAATCAGACTTAATAAAGAACTAGGAAATGTATAAATTAAAAAGGAGATAGATTATGAACTATAAGGAAATTTTAGATTTTTTAAAAGAAAACCAACCTTTTCCAAATGATAAAAACATAAAAGAATGTGAAATAAATATGTATGCAGATGCTGTAAAATATTTAGACGAAGTATATTCTGATGAAAAATGTATACCATTACTATTAAATTGTTTTGGAGATTGGTTTACATATGATATAAATAAACATGTAGAATTTATAATATGCAAATTTGATAAAGAAGTAGTATTGCCACATTTAAGAAAAGCATTAAGAAGTAATAATAAGTATGTGAGGTATTGGGCATGTCAATATGCTATGTCATTTCCAGATAAAAGCCTAATAGATGGTTTAAAAAAAATCATAAATAATAAAAAAGAAAATGATAATGATACAAGATTATCAGCAGTTACAGCATTAACATTTATAAATAATTCAGATGTTAAATTTTATTTAGAAAAAATAGATTTAAAGTGCGAAGATAATGAATTCATTGAACAATTTATGGAAATTTTAGATGAAGAAGGTTTTTCTCATATTTAATATAAACGTAGATTTCTTTCTAGTATAACATTCAGTGGTAAAAAATATGTAGACGATCATAATATCTTAAAACCTATGGACTTGATAAAAATTTAATATTTTTATCAAGTCCATTCTACTTATAACGAACTAATTAATATAATAATAGGATATCATGAGTTAGATGCTGAGCATATATCAGGAGATTTGCCAACAGATGCTGAAATAGATAGTCAAAAAATTACTTATGAGTATGATATAGATGACAATATAACAAATGTAACAGATCCTTCGTCTACATCTAGTGATGTAAAAGGACTAAAATTAACTTATAATAGTGATAAGTGGTTACAAAAGATAGAGGCAAAAGTTGGAGTAGGGCACAAGCTTCTTAGAGAATACAACTACTTAAACGATGGAAAAGTTGCAAGTATAAAAGATTACAGAGACTTTGCAAATGGAAGTAAAAGTACCTATACACTTAGAAGTTTTGACTACGATAGTTTCGGAAGAGCCGTAGGCATCACTTACACTGATAGTGGAAAAGAAGAAGTACTAGAAAAATATGAGTACACTTACAATAAAAATAACCATATAATGAGTGAATATTTATATAATAACTACACTAGTACAACTCAGCGTGACGAAGATTCACCTAGCACAATAGTAGATGAACTACGTGAATATGAATACGACAAACTTGGAAGACTTACAGAAACAAATATAAGTGATAATGTGTCAAATTCAATAAGCAACACTGTTTATACTTATGATAAAGTAGGTAACAGAGTAAAAGAAGCCAAAGATGGAAAAACAACTACATACACATATAACTCTTTAAATCAGTTAGTTTCAAGCGTTGAAGTTGGATCAGAAGATTCGAAAGATGGAAGTGAAGAATCATCTGAAGATGAGGGAGAGTCCCACACCACACTATCAAATAAATCTTATACTTATGATTTAAATGGAAATCAGCTAAGAGAATCAGACAGTGTGACAAATGAAGTAAAATGCTACACTTACGATGCAGCAAACCGCATGGACAATGCCATGTTTACAAAGGCTGGTATAGTAACATTAAATCAAGTAAACACTTACAACGGAAATGGACAAAGAGTTGAAAAATCAGAAAATGGTCAATCGACTAAGTACTATTACCAAGACGATTCAGTACTTTACACAACTGGAAAAGCTGATAATTCAACAGAATTAGAAGAACCAGAAAACGTTGAAAAACTTACTGGAGTGACTAGCCTTAACCTAATGGGAGCTAGTGGAAATGCCATCGCCACAGTTAGAGATATTTCAAGCAACGAAGGTGAAAAATACTACTTCTACAACAAGGACATGCGTGAAAGCACAACAAACCTAGTAAATCTAGAAGGTAAAAGTGAAGTATCTTATGAATACACTGATTTTGGTGAAACTGAAATAAACGGTGATGAAAACTTCTACAACGAAATCTGCTATACAGGTGGAATTTACGATAATAAAACAGGACTGTATTATTTGAATGCTAGATACTACAACCCTGAAGATGGAAGGTTCTTAACAGAAGACACTTATCGTGGAGAATTCACAGATCCAAGCAGTTTACATCTATATGCTTACTGCGCAAACAACCCAATAGCATATACAGACCCAAGTGGTCACTTCCCAATTTGGGGCGTAATTAATGCTGCATGGGGAGCCTATGACGGATATCAGTATGCTAAAAAGAAGAACCTAAGTGGTTGGAAAAAAGCAGGAGCCATAGTTGGTGGAGCAGTACTTGGAACTATAAATCCATTTAAGAAACTAAAAGTAGGTAAAGTTATAAAAAGAGTTGCTAAAGTAGCTAAAAAACGCAAGAGTACAAAGGCTATAGCTAAGAGAGTTTCTAAAGTTGTAAGAAAAGTAAGTAAATCTAAAAGTTCATCAAGAAGAATAGTAAAAAAGAAAAAGATGTCTAGACCTCCTAGCAAGAAAAAGTGTAAGCTAGGACCTGGTAGATGCTTTACAGCAGGGACTTTAATATCAACTGAAGACGGATTAGTTCCAATAGAGGATATTCAAGAAGGCGACCTGGTATGGGGACAAGACCCAGAAACAGGAGAATTAGCTCTTAAAAAAGTAGTACAAACTTTTGAAAGTATAACAGATACAATACTATATATTAAAGTAGCAGAGCAGACTATAAAAACTACTGAACATCATGTATTTTATATAGAAAATGTAGGCTGGATACCAGCAAGTATGATTGAGGAAGGGGACGTAGTAGTTCTTCAGTCAGGTGATAAGTCTACAGTTGAGAAGATAGATAAAGTAGTTCATAATGAAGCGATAACGGTATATAACTTTGAGGTTGAAGATTTCCATACATATTTTGTGTCTGATGCAAGTGTATTGGTACATAATAAATGTCCTAAAAAGAAACCCTATAGTAAAAGTAGACCAAGATATGCAAAAGGACAGGTTGAAAAAGTATGGGAAAATGCTAAAGATCCTAAAACAGGTAAGGTTTACGATCCAACTGGAGTAGAAATAGAATGGAATAAATTTAAAAGAAGAAGTGGACAGTGGGATATGGGTCATATACCTGGACAAAAATATTCAAATATGCATAAAAAATACATGAATGGAGAAATATCTAAGAAAGAATTTTTAAAATGGTATAGAGACTCTAAAAATTATAGGCCAGAATTACCAAGTACAAATAGAAGTCATAAGTATGAATAAAAGGAGTAAATATGAACATAAATAAAGCAGATTATTTCACAATAGCTCAATTTGGAAATTTATCTACGCTTCTGAGAAAGATAGATTTAGAAAAAAAAACGTTGGATCAAGTTAAAAATTTATGTGATAAGAATGGAATGAGTTTATTGCAACACTCATTAGCGAATAGGAAATTTGATATCTCAGAATATTTACTTGAAAATGAAGTCGAGGTAAATCATATATCTAATGAAGTATGTAATGAGTTACACTATCTAGCTGCAAATATAAATTCAGATGGTGCCATTAAAATAGCTAATAAACTGATTGATATGAAAGTAGATATAACATTAAAGAATAAAAAATATAAAAATTCTCCTTTGTGGGATTTATGCCAAGAGGTGTTAAAAAAAAATTCAGAAGAAGGAAATCAATTAATTATAAAATGTTTAAGAAAAAAAACAGACATTACATTATGTAATGTAGCTGGATTGTCAGTTAAACAATTAATTGAAGAAAGAGGTACTGATGAAATGAAGGAAGAAATGAGGGATTAAAATGAAAAAGAGCGCCGGGTTAGGTGGAAGTATAGTATCAAAAAATATATTACAAGGAAAAGGAAATTTAAAGTGGTGTATTAGAGAAAAATCCGTAAATAAGCTTGATAATGGATGGAGGTTTTTATCTGATATAGACACAGATGAATTCTTAGAAGATTATTCAAATATGTTAGTTTGTGACTGGGGAACAATAGTAGAAATAGAACCAGCAATATTGGGTATATTTGATATGCCTGTAGGAACGGAAATTGCTTTAATGCACGAAAATGGGAATAAGTATTTTATATTTACAGATACTGGAGAAATTGTCTTATAATAAAATGTTAATTAGTTACTTTAAAAAGGTATAAAAATTATGTAGAAAAGTGTAATACTAAATTCAAATATACTCAAAATTCTTGGACTTGATAAAAAACTTGATGTTTTTTATCAAGTCCATTCTACTAAGTATGAATACACTTATAACAAAAATAACTAAGAGAATCAGATAGTATAACAAATGAAGTAAAATGCTACACTTACGATGCAGCAAACCGCATGGATAAGGCCATGTTTACAAAGGCTGGTATAGTAACATTAAATCAAGCAAATCCTTACAATGGAAATGGACAAAGAGTTGAAAAATCGGGAAATGGTCAATCAACTAAGTACTATTACCAAGACGATTCAGTACTTTACACAACTGGAAAAGCTGATACTTCAACAGAATTAGAAGAACCAGAGAATGTTGAAAAACTTACTGGAGTGACTAGTCTTAACCTAATGGGAGCTAGTGGAAATGTCATTGCCACAGTTAGGGATATTTCAAGTACGGAAGGTGAAAAATACTTCTTCTACAACAAGGACATGCGTGAAAGTACGACAAATCTAGTAAACGTAGAAGGTAAAAGTGAAGTAGCTTATGAATACACTGATTTTGGTGAAACTGAAATAAATGGTGATGAAAACTTCTACAATGAAATCTGCTACACAGGTGGAATTTACGATAATAAAACAGGACTGTATTATTTGAATGCTAGATACTACAACCCTGAAGATGGAAGATTCTTAACAGAAGACATTTATCGTGGAGAATTCACAGACCCGAGCAGTTTACACCTATATGCTACAACTCAATAGCGTATACAGATCCAAGTGGCCACTTCCAAATTTGGGGCGTAATTAATGCAGCATGGGGAGCTTATGACGGATATCAGTATGCTAAAAAGAAGAACCTAAGTGGTTGGAAAAAAGCAGGAGCCATAGTTGGTGATGATAAAAAAGCGTTGAATAACTCAAGAAGATATATGGCGAGAAATACTATAATAAAGTCAAATGAAGTTGAGAAGTATTGGGTCAGAACATAGCATTGTAGATATAAAAAAGGTATCCTATATTTTAACTGAATATAAGTATTTTTTATACAAAAATATTTTTAGAGGATATATTATATATGTTGCTTAAGTTATGAAAGGGGGTGCTTGTAGATATGAATTTTAGTTCAAATAAAAATAAATATAATTCCATAAGAAATGTAGTCTATGGAAAAAATGGAGCAGTAGCAACATCAACACCAATTGCAGCTCAAGCAGGCTTAGAAATTTTGAAAAAAGGTGGCAATGCAGTAGATGCAGCCATAGCTACGGCTGCTTGTCTTACAGTTGTGGAACCTACAGGATGTGGAATTGGTGGAGACGCTTATGCACTAGTGTGGATCCAGAAGGAGAAGAAGCTTTATGGATTAAACTCCAGTGGATTTGCACCAGAAAAAATGAAGTTGGAAGAATATGAAGGAATGGACTCTATGCCTAAGTATGGATTTGGGGCGGTAACAGTTCCTGGAATACCTGCTGCATGGGGAGAACTTAGTAAAAAGTACGGAAAGTTAAGTTTGTTAGAATGTTTGGAAAGTGCCATAAACTATGCTAGAAATGGATATGCAGTGGGACAAACTGTATCAAATTTGTGGCAGAAAGTTTATGATGAATACGAAGAAAACTTGAAAGGTGAAGAGTATAAGTATTGGTTTGAAACTTTTGGGAAAATAGGAAGAGCACCTAAGGCTGGAGAGATTTTTAAGTGCGAAGAAATGGCGTTAACTTTAGAGGAAATAGGAAAAACAAATAGTGAAAGTTTTTATAGAGGAAGTTTGGCAGATAAAATAGATGAGTTTTCTAGACAGTACAATGGATTTATTAGAAAAAGTGATTTGGAGAAATTTTATCCTCAGTGGGTGGAACCAATTAGTACAGAGTACAAAGGATATAAGGTATTTGAAATACCGCCAAATGGTCATGGAATAACAGTGCTTATGGCCTTGAATATATTGAAAGGTTTTGAATTAGATAAAAATAAAGAGCATGTGGAAAATTATCATAAAATTATAGAAAGCTTAAAACTGGCCTTTGCAGATAGCAAAACTTATGTAACAGATATAAAAGATATGGAAGTAAAGGTGGAAGAATTATTAAATGAAGAATATGCAAAGGAAAGAAGAAAATTAATTGGGAAGAAAGCTGTTGAACCTATATGTGGAGATCCTTACTCACCAGGAACAGTATACTTGTGTAGTGGTGATAAAGATGGAAATATGGTTTCTTATATACAAAGTAATTACACAGAATTTGGATCTGGTCTAGTAGTTCCTCACACAGGCATAGCTCTTCATAATAGAGGAAATAACTTTAGTTTAAACAAAAATCATATAAATGTAATAAAACCATTTAAAAAACCATATCACACAATCATCCCAGGTTTTTTATGCAAAAATAATGAAGCAGTGGGGGCCTTTGGAGTAATGGGTGCATTTATGCAACCTCAGGGACAACTGCAGGTGCTTACTAATTTGATTGATTTTAATATGAATCCTCAAGAAGCTTTAGATGCACCTCGTTGGCAATGGATTAAAAACAAAGAGATTGAAGTTGAAAGTGATATGAATAAAGAAATTGTGCAAGGCCTTATAGAAAAAGGTCACCATATTAAAGTTATGGAAGATTTTACGAATATGGGCAAGGGACAAATTATATTAAAAGAATCCAACACCAAAACTGTGCAGTTTGACCATCTACAATCAAGTAGTAGCAATAAACAAAATGAATCAAACAAATCTGGGCATATGGTTTATGTTTGTGGTACAGAAAAAAGGTGTGATGGTCATGTAGCTGTGTGGTAAAGTTATAAAAATTTATATTATGAACGTGTCTCAAGTTGAGCTAGTACAATTATTTATGATGTAGAAATGAAAATGACAAAAAATTGTAATGATAAGTGTAAAAAAACATAAAGGTTGTATACAGCATAGGATTAAAAAATATACTATTTAACTAATTAATTTACAGAAGATATGGTGTAGTATTTTAAATAAGAAGAAGTATTAAGTATTGTAGAAAAGTATGGCTTTTAAGTAATTTAAGAAGAAAGTAGGGAATAACAGATGGAAGAAACTAAGCAAAGAGTTATTCAAGAATACGTTCCAGGAAAACAAGTAACACTTGCACATATAATTGCTAATCCAAATGAAGAGATTTATAAAAAATTAGGACTGGTTGTAGCTAAAAAAGGTGCAATAGGCATACTTACAATAACTCCTAGTGAAGCTTCAATTATTGCAGCAGATGTGGCGTCAAAATCTTCAGATATATCTTTAGGATTTGTGGATAGATTTAGCGGTTCTGTAGTTATATCAGGAGATGTTAGTTCTGTTGAATCAGCGCTAACAGAAGTTTTAAATGTTTTAGGACATATGCTAAACTTTTCATCTACTAAAATAACAAGGACTTAATTATGAAGAAAATTATTTTTGTAGGTAAAACAGGAAGTGGAAAGACCACATTATGCCAAAAGCTAGATCAAATGGAGATTGAATATAAAAAAACTCAATCAGTTGAGCTATATGACAATTCCATAGATACGCCAGGAGAGTTTATGGAAAATAGGGGATTTTACAATGCCATAATAACAACAGCAGTAGATGCAAAAATTATAGCCATAGTGTATGATGCCACCCAAGAAGAAAATTATATAGCACCAGGATTTGCATCTATATTTTGTAAAGATGTAATAGGTATAGTTACTAAAATAAATAAAGCTACAAAGGAGCAAATAATTCGTGCTTGTGAAATGCTGGAAATTGCAGGTACTAATAAGATATTTAAAATAGATACTGTAGATAATATGGGTCTGGAACCATTATTTGAATATTTGAAGAAGTTTTAAAAAGTGAAAGAGCTATCCTATGTATTAGGTAGCTCTTTTTTAATTCCTAGGAGCTTTATATTTGTCATAAAATTTAAAAATGTTATACTTAGATAAACAAGAAGTTGAGATGAAAATTGGGGGACATTATGAAAAAAATTTCCGTAATATCAATGAGTGAAGATACTGGATTTATTATAAAGCAACAGTTAGAAATAATATTTAAAAAAGAATTTTATATAGAATGTTTAAACTTAAGTAATTACAAAGAAAAATACTTAGAATGTGATTTATTGATTTTCTCCAGCGAGGAAGTTATGGACAATTGTGAACATATAACCAGTGAAAATATAAATTACATAGTATCAAAAAGAGTAATAAAGCATGAGTATATTGAGGAGATATTAAACATTCCTAGAGGTACAGATGTACTTTTAGTAAATGATGCACAAAGTAGTTGTGAAGACGTGATTAGACAGCTTAAAAGTCAGGGACTTAATCATATAAATTATTATCAATATTACCCAGGAATTAAATCTTATAAAAGCTTAGATATTGCCATTACGCCTGGTGAGGCTCATTTAGTGCCTGGTGAAATTTCCAATATTATAGATATAAAATCAAGACATCTTGATGTATCTACTTTAATTGAAATATTAATAAAACTAAATTGCATGGACAAATACGGAAGTATAGTATCTTCTTATTTTTACAGAGATATGGTAAATGTATCTACAAAATATATAAAAAAATCTCAAGAATCAACTAGATTTAAAGATTTATTAACCAATTTATTGGATAACCAAAAGAACGGAATTATTTATACTAATATAGAAAACAAGGTAATACTTTTAAATGAAGAGGCACTGAGACTGTTGAACATTAACAAAGAAGAAGTCCTATCAAAGGATATTTATGAAATTTTACCAATTTTAAAAGAAGAAATTATTAATATAGATAACAAAAAAATTCTCGTTTCAAAAGAAAGGGTACAAGATAACAACATATACATAGGGAATATGATTATTGTTAATGAAGTGAAGCATATTCATAAAATTGACGAAGAAGTAAGAAGAAGAGAAAAAATAAGAGAAAATAAAGCAAAGTATACTTTTGAAGATATGGTGGGTAACTGTAGCTCCATAGTGAAAAATATTAAGTTAGCTAAAAAAGTAGCAAAAACAAATGCCACTGTACTTATTCAAGGAGAAACAGGTACAGGAAAAGAAGTTCTAGCGCAAGCTATACACAATGAGTCGGAAAGAAAGGACTATCCCTTTATAGCTATAAATTTTGCGGCTATATCTGAAAACCTAATAGAAAGTGAACTTTTCGGATATGAAGAAGGTGCTTTTACAGGTGCTAAAAAAGGAGGAAAAGAAGGTTTATTCAAAAAAGCTCACAAAGGAACCATATTTTTAGATGAAATAGGAGATGCATCTTTATATTTGCAATCAAGATTGCTTAGAGTTTTGCAAGAAAGAGAAATCACTCCTGTTGGTAGTACGGAGACTATTCCTGTTGATATTAGAGTAATAGCAGCAACTAATAAAGAATTATTACAAGAAGTGAAATTGAAGAATTTTAGAG
The DNA here is from genome assembly GCF_051148895.1 of Terrisporobacter vanillatitrophus. Lineage (GTDB taxonomy): Bacteria > Bacillota > Clostridia > Peptostreptococcales > Peptostreptococcaceae > Terrisporobacter > Terrisporobacter vanillatitrophus. Next base: position 3,401,986 of record NZ_CP154625.1, on the reverse strand, counting down.
AAGATTTATATTATAGATTAAATGTTATGCCCATGTATTCCATACCATTGAGAGAAAGAAAGACAGATATAAAACTATTGTTACAATATTATTTATTTAAAATAGGTAAGAGTGAAAATTTAGAAGATTTCTTTACAGAAGATGCAATTAATATGTTGCTAAGTCATAATTGGCCGGGAAATATAAGAGAACTTGTCAATGTGGTGGAATATGTTTCTACTATAAAGGAAAGTGGAATAAAAATTGATGCCACATATTTGCCAAAATATATTATTGAAAGTTGTGATTTAAGTAATTTATTTATGAAAAAAGAAGAAGATTTCGAAAGATTAAATGAAAAAGAAATTTGGGTATTGGGAAAAATTCATAAATATGAAGGTATTGGTAGAAGAACTTTATCTTTATTATCTAAAGAAGAAAATATCCATTTAGGTGAAGGAAAAATTAGAACTATAATGAGAAAACTAAAGGATGAAGAATATATAGAAATAAATAAAGGGTTAAAAGGGACGAAAATATTAGAAAAGGGCTTAAAAATAATAAAAAATGGGAATGTAATTATAAATTAATGGGATGTAAAAGGGATAAATGTTTACGATATTACCCCTTTTCTTTTTTATAAGAAAAAAACTCCATGTTTAATATTAAAGTTGTAAACCTAATATAACTTTAAATAAAAATTCAGAAAATTCAATACACCTTATATTCTAAAGTATGAAAATATTTTTGTGGAAATGAGAAACTTGGCATGCTAATTGCTTCATATTATAATGAGAAATTTAATTGAATTTTAAAATTTATGGGGAGGGTGAAATAATTATGAAAGAAGTACAAAGAAAAAAACCAACATTGTCTCAAGCCTTAACGCCAATAATCTTTATGGTGGTGGCTTTAGCATTAGGTTATGGAGTTTTTAAAATAAAAGCAGAACCTATAATAATATGCTCTGCTTTTATTGCAGGAATAATAGCCCTTAGATTGGGATACAAATGGGATGACATGCAAAAGGCAATAGTAGACAAAATAGCCAGTGCACTTCCAGCAACATTAATTTTATGGAGTGTAGGTCTATTAATAGGAGCATTAATGTTCTCTGGATCCGTACCAATGATAATATACTACGGTGTTCAAATGATAAATCCTAAGTTTATATTAGTTACAGCATTTTTATCATCATCAATACTATCAATAGTAACAGGTACATCTTGGGGTGCAGCAGGTACTATAGGTGTGGCAATGATGGGAATTGCAGGAGGTCTTGGAGTATCTTTACCAGCGACAGCAGGAGCTGTAGTTTCAGGTGCATTCTTTGGAGATAAATTATCACCACTTTCAGACACAACTAACTTAGCACCAATGGCAGCAGGAAGTGAGTTATACGAACATATAAAACACATGCTTTATACAACTGTACCAGCAGCTATATTAGCAATGGTTGTATATTTAGTTGTTGGATTTAGCGTATCAGGAGATTTAGTAAGACCTGAATCAGTGCAATTAATGATGGATCAATTAGACACAATGTTTAACTTTAATATAGTGTTACTTTTACCATTTGTATTAGTAATTTTAGGTTCAGTTAAAAAATGGCCAACAATACCTACAATGTTAGGAACAAGTTTATTAACTGTAGTTTTAGGAGCAGCAGTGCAAGGATTTAACATAGTAGATGGATTTACAGCATTAATATCAGGATTTGATATAACAATGACTGGATTTACTGGAACTGCTACAGAGGAAGTAATTAAACTTATAAACAGAGGTGGAGTTGCATCAGTAACAAGTACTACAGTTCTTATATTCTGTGCTATGGGATTTGCAGGAATAGTAAGTGTTTCTGGAATGTTAGATGTGGTTCTAGATTTATTAATGTCAAAAGTAAAATCAACAGCAGGAATAATAATATCTACAATAGTATCATGTTTTACAGTTGCCTTTGTAACAGGTAGTTCATATCTATCAATACTTGTACCAGGGGAATTATTCAAAGATGTTTATCCAAAGAAAAATCTACATCCTAAAAACTTATCTAGAACACTAGAAGATTCAGGAACAGTTTTAGTTCCACTAATACCATGGTCAGCAGCAGGAGCATATATGACTGCAACATTGGGAGTAGATACACTACAATATTTACCATGGGCAATACTTAACTACTCAGGAATGATATTTGCAATTATATATGCTATTACAGGATTTGGTATAGCTAAATTAGATAAAAATAAAACAAAAAAAGATGAGAAGGCTATTTAAATAAGGAGTATAAGACTTATGATATTAATAAAAAATGTGGAATTATACTCACCAGAGTATAAGGGTAAAAAAGACGTTTTTGTAAGTGGTGGAAAAATCTCTTTAATAGAAGACAATATAAATTTTGAAAATGAAAAAATAAAAATAATAGATGGTAGTGGAAAAAAACTTACACCAGGTTTTATAGATCAACATGTTCATATAACTGGTGGAGGAGGAGAAGGCAGTTTCAAAACTAGAGCACCAGAAATAACTTTAAGCAAATTAACTACTGCAGGAATAACAACAGTAGTTGGACTTTTGGGAACTGATGGAACTACTAGAAGTGCGGAAAACTTAGTATCAAAAGCAAAAGCTTTAAAAGAAGAAGGAATCACTGTTTTCGCTCATACAGGTTCTTATGAATATCCTTCTGTAACAATTACAGGCTCAGTAAAAAGAGATATATGTTTTATAGATGAGGTAATAGGAGTAAAATTAGCTCTGTCAGATCACCGAGCGCCAAATGTAAGTAACTTAGAGCTACAAAGAGTGGCATCTGATGCAAGGGTGGCAGGAATGCTAAGTGGAAAAGCAGGAATAGTAGTACTTCATATGGGAGATGGAAAAAAAGGACTTCAACCAGTGAGAGAAATTTTAGAAGAAACTGAAATTCCAATGAAAACCATAAGACCTACTCATGTAAACAGAAGAGAAAAATTATTAGAAGAAGCTTTTGATTATGCAAAAGCAGGAGGAAAAATTGATTTAACTTGTGGAATAAAAGATCACTTCACCCCAGGAAAATGTATAAAAATGGCATTGGAAAAAAATATACCATGTGAAAACATAACAATAAGTTCTGATGGATATGGAAGTTGGTCAAAGTATGATGAATCAGGTAATTTGATAAAAATGGGAGTTTCTAGTGTTTCCAGCTTGCATGGAGAGTTTAAATCTATGGTTAATGAGTTAGACTTCAATGTGGAAGATGCCCTTACTTATGTGACGTCTAATGTGGCAAAGGGTCTGGAGGTTTATCCTAGAAAAGGATGTGTTGAAGAAGGCTCCGATGCAGACTTATTATTGTTAGATGAAAACTTGGACATAGACACTGTTGTTGCCAATGGAAAGCTTATGATAGAGAATAAGGAAATATTAGTTTATGGCTCATATGAGCAGATGTAACTTAGGGAAAAGAGAATCATTTGATTCTCTTTTTTAGTGTTAAAAAATAAATACTTACTTATTAAATATAATTATATGATAGAATATATAATCAATAATGTGTAAGTGTTAATTTAAGGGGGAAGTTATATGGAAAAAGGTATGTTTTTAAAAAAGTATTTAGAAAGAATAGGTATTGAAGGGGAATTAGGTCCAGATTTAGAAACATTAAAAAAAATCCAAAAGCAACACCTGATTAATATTCCTTTTGAAAATATAGACATATTTGTAAATAGAACATTAAAGCTTAATATAGATAGTTTATTTGCTAAAATAGTTGAAGAAAAAAGAGGCGGTATTTGTTATGAACTAAATGGGCTACTTCTAAAATTACTAAAAGAAATAGGCTATGATGCAAAATACATTTCAGGACGAATAAGAGCAGAAGGAACGGATCTAGATCATGTATTATTGTTGGTAACTATTGATAATGAAAAATATATTGTGGATGTAGGATTTAAAGATAATTATCTATATCCAATAAAAATGGTTCCAAATTTAATTCAAGAAAACTATAGAAATAACTATAAAATTAATCCCCTTGGCAATGATAAATATCAGTTAATTAAAATTGTAGATAATGAAGAAACTATTCTTTATACATTTACAACGGAAGAAAAACACT